>JBFEIJ010000029.1:0-28320 GCA_041553775.1 Planococcus sp. (in: firmicutes) | reverse complement strand
CAATGCTTGTTCGTATACTTCAATCGGATCTTTACCGCTGCGTTCTTTAACTAGTTCGAACGCTCCGTATAGGATCTTTTGTGAAGTACCTCTTTTTCCGTCAACCATCATTTTATTAATTAAGCGTGTCACCAATTTCGAATTATAAATTGGATCTGGCAACACGTCACGTTTAGCTACAGGACCTTTACGAGGCATGTATGTTCCTCCTTTCAACGAAATCACTTCGTTATTTTAACTTTTTATTTTTTTACTTTTGGTCGTTTAGTTCCGTATTTAGAACGTCCTTGCATACGGCCGTTTACTCCAGCAGTATCAAGTGCTCCACGTACGATGTGGTAACGCACACCAGGTAAATCTTTTACGCGTCCGCCGCGAAGAAGAACTACACTGTGCTCTTGAAGGTTGTGACCTTCGCCGCCGATGTATGCATTGACCTCAATTTGGTTCGTTAACCGTACACGCGCATATTTACGTAATGCGGAGTTAGGTTTTTTCGGTGTCATTGTACCCACACGAGTACAAACTCCACGTTTTTGAGGTGAGCTTACGTTAGTCTGAGACTTTTTGAAGCTGTTATACCCTTTGTTCAACGCTGGTGAGTCTGATTTTGTGCTTTTCGGTTTACGGGGGTTATTAACTAATTGGTTAATTGTAGGCATCGATTTTTTCCTCCTCTCAAAAGGTGTTCTAATACCACATATCCAGGTGGTTCATTTTTTGGGTAAAAACAAAGTCTTTGTGTTTTCTACACAAAAACTGGTATCCAGTAAACGCTATAGCAGCTGCATCGACATGAATGTCATATACTTTGCCAAACTTTAATCGTGAATCTGCAAATTTGATCAGAATGCCTTTTCTCTTGCTGGCTCAATAATGTGTCCGGCCATTCGATCTATCGCGTCTTTTGCCACTATTACTTCTTGGACAATGCCGCTTTTTAATGCTTTTACTGTTTGCTTATACCGATGATCGCTTTGCTGACCCGGTTTACTTTGTTGTCGGATATGAAAATATCCTTAAAAGTGCCAGAACGCTAAACCATCAACCCTCAACATGTTATCATTCATCAGTTCTGGTGTCAACAGTCTTCTTAAAAAATCCCGGAGAGTTTTAAGCACTCTCCGGAACCAAAATTAAATTATGACTCGCTTCCGACAATCTCTTGCTGCGCCGCTTTTTCAGCTTGCGCAATTTTGATCTGACGGTAACGTTGCATTCCTGTTCCAGCTGGAACAAGCTTGCCGATAATAACGTTCTCTTTCAATCCTAGCAACTCATCGCGTTTTCCTTTGATCGCCGCATCCGTTAAGACGCGAGTCGTTTCCTGGAATGACGCAGCTGATAGGAATGATTCTGTTTCAAGTGAAGCTTTCGTGATACCCAGAATTACCGGGCGGCTTGTAGCAGGCAGATTGCCTTCAAGCACTGCTTTAACATTCGCTTCAGTGAATTGATGAATATCCAAAAGTGATCCAGGCAGCAATTCAGTGTCGCCAGCTTCAATTACGCGAACTTTACGGAACATTTGACGAACCATAACTTCTACGTGCTTATCGCCGATTTCAACGCCTTGCATACGGTAAACTTTTTGAACTTCTTTCAATAAGTAAACTTGTACAGATTGAACATCTTTTACTTGTAGCAATTGTTTTGGATCGATTGAACCATCCGTCAATACTTCGCCGCGGCGGATAACATCATCCACGTGCACTTTAAGGCGGGCATTATAAGGTGCCAAGTATTTACGTGTTTCAACGTCGCCTTGAATCGTGATTTCCTTCTGGCCTTCACGGATTTCATCCACTTCGGTAACTGTACCGTTGATTTCAGAAATGACCGCTTGTCCTTTTGGATTACGTGATTCAAAAATTTCCTGGATACGCGGAAGACCTTGTGTAATATCGTCTCCTGCTACCCCGCCTGTATGGAATGTACGCATTGTAAGCTGAGTTCCTGGTTCTCCGATTGACTGAGCCGCAATAATACCAACTGCTTCGCCCACTTCAACTTCGTCACCAGTTGCCAAGTTCGTGCCGTAACATTTCTTACAAACGCCATGTTTCGTATTACATGTAAACGCTGAGCGAATCGTCACTTCTTTGATACCCGCCTCAATAATCAAGCGCGTCAAATCTTGTGTAATCAATTCGTCCTTCGCTACAATCACTTCTTTTGTTTCAGGGTGGCGAATCGTTTTCTTCGCGTGGCGGCCTAAGATACGCTCATCCAGCTCTTCGATTACTTCCGACCCTTCCATCAATGCTCCCACCAACAAACCTCGGTCCGTACCACAATCATTTTCGCGAACGATTGCATCTTGTGCAACGTCTACTAGACGACGTGTTAAGTAACCTGAGTCAGCTGTTTTCAGTGCAGTATCGGCAAGACCTTTACGCGCACCGTGTGTAGAGATGAAGTATTCAAGTACCGTCAAGCCTTCACGGAATGAAGATTTGATCGGCAACTCGATGATGCGTCCAGCCGGGTTGGCCATCAATCCGCGCATACCCGCTAGCTGGGTAAAGTTGGATGCGTTACCCCGGGCACCGGAGTCGCTCATCATATAAATCGGGTTGAGATTATCTAGCGATGCCATCAGTTTTTCCTGAATAACATCTTTTGCGCTGCTCCAATAAGAGATTACGCGTGAATAACGTTCTTCTTCCGTGATCAAGCCACGTCGGAATTGTTTCATCACTTTATCTACGTTCGCCTGTGCTTCAACCAAGATCTCGCCTTTATCAGGAAGAACTACGATATCGGCAACGCCAACCGTAATACCCGCTTGAGTTGAGTATTTGAACCCAAGGCTCTTCATGCGGTCAAGCATTCTTGAAGTCTCAGTGATGTGGAAGCGTTTGAAGACTTCCGCAATGATTTCTCCAAGAATTTTCTTTTTGAACGGCGTTACGAGTTCAGCTTCCGCAATGTAATTGCGAATGTCTGTCGTAGTCGACACGAAATACTTCGCTGGCGTTTCCACCTGCAAGTTGAAGTCAGTCGGTTCGTTAATATAAGGGAACGATTTCGGAAGGATTTCATTGAAAATGATTTTACCGACACTTGTCAATAAAAGCATTTTATTTTGTTCTTCCGTAAACGTTGGGTTATTCAAAGAGCCGGCAAGAATCGCAATTCTTGTATGAAGGTGTACATGGCCAGTCTGATAAGCGACAAGCGCTTCTTCAGGACCAGAGAATGTAGCTCCTTCGCCAGTTGCACCTTTACGCTCTAGTGTTAAGTAATAGTTTCCTAAAACCATATCCTGAGAAGGAGTTACAACCGGTTTTCCGTCTTTCGGGTTCAAGATGTTCTGAGCAGCAAGCATAAGAAGACGTGCTTCTGCTTGAGCTTCAGAAGAAAGCGGTACGTGAACAGCCATTTGGTCACCATCGAAATCGGCGTTGTATGCTGTACATACAAGCGGATGAAGACGGATTGCTTTGCCTTCGACTAAAGTCGGTTCAAATGCTTGGATACCAAGTCTGTGAAGAGTTGGTGCTCGGTTCAATAGAACCGGATGCTCCTTGATCACGTCTTCGAGTACATCCCATACTTCTGAATGTAAACGTTCGATTTTACGTTTCGCGCTCTTAATGTTGTGTGCCAAACCGCGTTCAACAAGTTCTTTCATAACGAAAGGCTTGAACAACTCGATCGCCATTCCTTTAGGCAATCCACATTGATACATCTTCAAGTTCGGTCCAACAACGATAACTGAACGGCCTGAATAGTCAACACGTTTACCCAATAGGTTTTGACGGAAACGCCCTTGTTTCCCTTTAAGCATATGAGAAAGGGATTTCAATGGACGGTTACCCGGTCCAGTGACAGGACGGCCGCGACGGCCGTTATCGATCAAGGCATCGACAGCTTCCTGAAGCATCCGTTTTTCGTTTTGAACGATAATGCTAGGTGCACCAAGATCCAATAGACGTTTTAAACGGTTGTTCCGGTTAATCACTCGACGGTAAAGATCATTTAAATCAGAAGTCGCAAAGCGTCCTCCATCTAATTGAACCATCGGGCGAAGCTCCGGCGGAATTACTGGAAGAACATCTAGAATCATCCAATCAGGATTGTTTCCTGAGTTACGGAATGATTCAACCACTTCAAGGCGTTTAATCGCACGTGTGCGGCGCTGCCCTTGAGCCGTTTTCAATTCTTCTTTTAACGAATCGGTTTCGCGTTCAAGATCGATTTCCTGAAGAAGTCGCTTGATTGCTTCCGCTCCCATTGCAGCTTGGAATTTTTTCCCGAACTTATCGCGATAAGCGCGGTACTCTTTTTCCGATAAAAGCTGTTTCTTTTCAAGCGGTGTATCTGCAGGATCGATTACTACGTAAGAAGCGAAATAGATCACTTCTTCGAGTGAGCGCGGAGACATATCAAGAATAAGTCCCATGCGGCTCGGAATCCCTTTGAAATACCAAATATGTGAAACAGGAGCAGCAAGTTCAATATGCCCCATGCGCTCACGACGAACTTTTGAACGTGTGACTTCAACGCCACAACGATCGCAGACTACGCCTTTATAACGGACGCGCTTGTATTTTCCGCAATGGCATTCCCAGTCTTTTGTAGGACCGAAAATACGTTCACAGAACAAACCGTCTTTCTCTGGTTTTAATGTACGGTAGTTAATTGTTTCTGGCTTTTTGACTTCTCCATAAGACCATGAGCGAATTTTATCGGGTGACGCTAATCCGATTTTCATATACTCAAAATTGTTAACATCTATCAAGGAGCCTACCTCCCTTTTGTCTCGAGTTTGTGAACGGCTCTTCCTCGTTTACGACCAAGTGATTGGAATGCGGCCGGCCGATTAAGCCGGTCCGCTTCCAAAATGTATCAATCAACTGTTCCAACAGGTGCTTCTTTATCTGCGATTGGCAAGATGTTCAATGAATCCGCTGGTTGAAGATCTTCTTCTTCGTCCAAGTCGCGTAATTCGATTTCCTCATCGTCAATCGTCAACATTTTAACATCCATACCTAAACTTTGAAGCTCTTTGATTAAAACTTTGAACGATTCCGGAACACTTGGTTCTGGTACGCTTTCGCCTTTAACAATTGCTTCGTACGTTTTCACACGACCTACAACATCATCCGATTTCACAGTAAGGATTTCCTGAAGTGTATGAGCTGCCCCATATGCTTCAAGTGCCCATACTTCCATCTCACCGAAGCGCTGTCCACCGAATTGAGCTTTACCACCCAATGGCTGTTGCGTAACAAGCGAGTAAGGACCTGTTGAACGTGCGTGCAATTTATCATCAACCATGTGGGCAAGTTTGATCATGTACATAATCCCTACAGACACACGGTTATCGAACGCTTCACCCGAACGGCCATCATAAAGGATGGTTTTTCCGTCGCGCGGCATACCTGCTTCTTCCATCGTTTCCCATACGTCTGCTTCATTGGCGCCGTCAAATACAGACGATGCCATATGAATGCCAAGCGAGCGTGAAGCCATACCTAAGTGAAGCTCCAATACTTGCCCGATGTTCATACGTGATGGTACACCAAGTGGGTTTAGCATGATGTCTACAGGCGTTCCGTCTGGCATGAACGGCATATCTTCCTCTGGAAGAATGCGCGAGATAACACCTTTGTTCCCGTGACGTCCGGCCATTTTATCACCGACCGAAATTTTACGTTTTTGCACGATATAAGCGCGCACCAACTGATTAACACCCGGCGGCAATTCATCGCCGTCTTCACGGTTGAAAATTTTCACATCAAGTACGATTCCGCCAGCTCCGTGTGGAACACGAAGCGAAGTATCACGGACTTCACGTGCTTTTTCACCGAAGATCGCATGTAGCAAGCGCTCTTCAGCCGTTAATTCAGTTACACCTTTTGGCGTAACTTTACCAACTAGGATATCGCCGTCTTTTACTTCAGCACCCACACGAATAATTCCGCGGTCGTCTAAGTTGCGCAACGCATCTTCACCGACGTTCGGAATATCACGAGTGATTTCTTCAGGTCCAAGTTTCGTGTCACGTGAATCCGACTCATACTCTTCAATGTGGACAGAAGTATAAACATCATCTTTCACAAGACGTTCGCTCATGATGATCGCATCTTCATAGTTGAAGCCGTCCCACGTCATGAATGCGACAAGAACGTTGCGTCCAAGCGCCATTTCGCCACGTTCCATTGAAGGTCCGTCAGCTAAGATGTCGCGCGCAGAAACCCGGTCGCCAACTTTGACAATCGGACGCTGGTTATAGCTTGTCCCTTGGTTAGAACGAACGAATTTTTGCAATTTATAAGAAGTAAGGTCGCCCTTCACTTCTTTGCCCTCTACTTCTTCAATACGACGTACATTGATTTCACGTGCTTCAACGGATTCTACAATCCCGTCAAACTTAGCAGTAACTGCTGCACCTGAATCTCTTGCAGCCAAATGCTCCATACCTGTACCGACGAAAGGCGCTTCAGGATTTAGCAAAGGAACTGCTTGACGCTGCATGTTCGCTCCCATCAATGCTCGGTTGGAGTCATCGTTTTCAAGGAACGGAATACAAGCTGTTGCTACCGAAACGACCTGTTTCGGCGAAACATCCATGTAATCGATGCGTTCGCGTTTAAGCAATGTGTTTTCCCCACGGAAACGTGCTACCACTTCATCTTCTACAAAAGAACCGTCATCGTTTAATCGCGAATTAGCCTGAGCTACTACGTAATTATCTTCTTCATCAGCAGTTAAGTAGTCGATATGTGGTGTTACGATGCCTGATTCAGGATCAACACGGCGATAAGGTGTTTCGATAAAGCCGAATTTATTCACTTTAGCGAATGTCGAAAGTGTATTGATCAACCCAATGTTTGGTCCCTCAGGTGTTTCAATCGGACACATGCGGCCATAATGTGAGTAATGAACGTCCCGTACTTCAAATCCTGCACGTTCACGCGTCAAACCACCGGGCCCTAATGCAGATAGACGACGTTTGTGAGTCAATTCACCCAATGGGTTTGTTTGATCCATAAACTGAGAAAGCTGAGAGCTTCCGAAGAACTCTTTAATGGAAGCAATGACCGGACGAATGTTGATCAATTGCTGCGGTACGATTGCTTGTGTGTCATTGATTGACATACGCTCGCGCACAACACGTTCCATACGGGATAAACCGATGCGGAATTGGTTTTGCAGCAATTCTCCCACTGAACGAAGGCGACGGTTTCCAAGATGATCGATATCATCCGTGTTTCCAACACCGTAAAGTAGGTTAAAGAAGTAACTAATAGAAGAAATGATATCCGCTGGCGTTACATGTTTGATCTTATCTTCGATGTAAGCGTTGCTGATAACATTGATTTCTTTTTGCGACTCATCGTTTGGCGCGTAGATTTTCACTGATTGCAATTGAACATCGCCTTCTAGGACGCCACCGTTTTGAGTAACTGAATGGAAATTAACTCCAGCTTCCAAATAAGGAATCAAGCGATCTAGGACACGACGATCAATCAAAGTACCAGCTTCAACCAGAATTTCACCCGTTTCCGGATCAACCAATGTTTCAGCAATTGTTTGATTGAAAAGACGGTTTTTGATGTGAAGCTTTTTGTTCATTTTATAGCGGCCGACATTTGCAAGGTCATAGCGTTTTGGATCGAAGAAACGCGAGTAAAGTAAGCTCTTAGCGCTTTCGACTGTTGGCGGCTCTCCAGGACGGAGACGCTCGTAAATTTCAAGAAGCGCTTTTTCAGTGCTTTCTGTGTTATCTTTTTCAAGCGTATTTTGCAGGTATTCGTTGTCTCCAAGCAATTCAATGATTTCTTGGTCGGATCCGAAGCCTAACGCTCTTAAAAGTACAGTGACTGGCAATTTACGCGTGCGGTCGATTCTGACATAGACCACGTCTTTTGCGTCAGTTTCGTACTCAAGCCATGCGCCGCGGTTAGGAATCACCGTTGCTCCAAAGCCTTTTTTACCATTTTTGTCTGTTTTGTCGTGGAAGTAAACACTTGGTGAACGCACTAATTGAGAAACGATGACGCGCTCTGCGCCATTGATAACAAAAGTGCCGGTTTCAGTCATTAACGGGAAATCACCCATAAAGACATCTTGCTCTTTTACTTCGTCTGTTTCTTTGTTGTGAAGACGCACTTTTACGCGAAGTGGAGCTGCGTATGTAACGTCGCGTTCTTTCGATTCAGAAACTGGATACTTTGGTTCTGCGAGACTGTAATCTACAAACTCAAGCGACAGATTTCCTGTGAAATCTTCAATCGGCGAGATATCTCGGAACATTTCGCGCAGCCCTTCTTCGAGGAACCACTCATAAGACGCTGATTGAATTTCAATCAGGTTAGGAAGATCGAGCACTTCTTTGATTCTCGAAAAACTTCTACGTTGACGATGTTGCCCGTACTGAACTAGTTGACCTGCCAACTTATTCACCCCTCAATAAAACGATTATAGGTCTTTGCGATTCTCACCGGATGGTGTATGATATCGAAAAGACAAAAAGAAAACGAGGCTAAACATTAGCTCATTTTCGGTATACCCGTGATTTGTTCTGTCGTCATGCGGAGCCCGAAAAAGGGCAAACGACCTCAAAATAATAATTTTGCATTTCATTATAATAACACAAGCGATTTGTCAAGTCAAACTTTTCTGGCCTCGAAAATAAAGTATCCTTTTTTCTTGTCCGCCTGCCGGCAATTGCCGAAAAGTTCCTCTAATTTCTCCTGCGTTGAAGGCGCCCCCTGCTTTTTCTGGATGACTACCCACAAGGATCCACCACTCGCTAACTTCTCAAACGCTTCTTCGTAAAAACGGAATATCGTGTCTTTTCCCGCGCGTATCGGCGGGTTTGTCAAGATAGCCGAAAACCCTTCAGTTTCAACAGCTGCCAGTCCATCACTTTCGTAAATCCGGACATTAGCCACTCCATTTTTTTCAGTATTCTTCTTAGCCAATTCAATAGCGCGTGTATTCACGTCTACCATATGAACTTCTTTGTGAGGAATTGTTTTGGCGATGGCCATTCCGATCGGCCCATACCCGCAGCCGACATCGAGAATCGGCCCTTCCAAATCCGTAGCTTCAAATGCTTCGATCAACAAACGCGAACCAAAATCGATTTCACCTTTACTGAAAACACCCGCATCCGTTTGGAAATGAAATTCTTCGCCCCGCAATGTATAGGTCCATTCTCGAGGATTGCTTTTTGTTTGGGGATTTTTAGAATAATAATGCTGTGACACAAGGAGTCCTCCTTACATTTATCAACTCAGCATACTGCCTCACCGGAATTTCCGGTTTTAAAAAGAAGAAAAAGCCCGTCGGTGTATACTGACGAGCTTCTTTCTTATTTAAAAATGTTGGAATTACTTAACTTCTACAGAAGCGCCAACTTCTTCAAGTTTGCCTTTGATTTCTTCAGCTTCTTCTTTAGTAGCGCCTTCTTTGATTGCTTTAGGAGCTTCGTCAACTAGTGCTTTAGCTTCTTTCAAGCCTAGGCCAGTAACTTCGCGTACTGCTTTGATAACTTTGATTTTTTGATCGCCAGCAGAAGCTAGGATTACATCAAACTCAGTTTGTTCTTCTTCAGCAGCACCGCCAGCAGCAGCTGCAGCAACAGGAGCAGCAGCAGTTACGCCGAACTCGTCTTCGATTGCTTTTACAAGGTCGTTAAGTTGTAGAACTGTCATTTCTTTGATTGCGTCTAAGATTTGTTCTTGTGTCATTATAATTTCCTCCTATGGAAAATGAATTTTTTTCGTGCTTATCCGGCTAACTTATTAAGCGCCTTGTTCTTCTTTGCTGTCTGCAACTGCTTTTGTAATAGCAGCGAAGTTGCGGACTGGAGCCTGAAGTACGCTGAGTAGCATAGATAGTAGACCTTCGCGTGATGGAAGTTCTGCCAATGCTTTTACATCTTCAGCAGATGCAACAGTGCCTTCGATGATACCCGCTTTAATTTCAAGCGCTTCGTTCTTTTTAGCGAAATCGTTGATGATTCTCGCTGGTGCTACTACATCTTCATTAGAAAATGCAATTGCATTTGGTCCTGTTAAGTGTTCGTTGATCGCTTCAAGACCGTGGACTTCTGTCGCACGACGAGTCATTGAGTTTTTGTAAACTTTGAACTCAACGCCTGCTTCACGAAGCTGTTTACGAAGATCTGTTACTTGTGCAACGTTCAAACCACGGTAATCAACAACTACAACAGACGCTGCAGCATTGAATTTATCAGCGATTGTTTGCACGACAACTTTTTTCGTTTCAACTGCTTTGCTCATTTTGGCACCTCCTATAGATTTTTCAATTCGTACCGTCAGTCCATAAGAAAAGCCCCTGGTCTGAAACAGACACAGAGGCATAATATCAGCATCAAAAAGATGTTCACTGAATTCATCATGTCCTCGGCAGGGATAAATTAAGCGACTGGCGCCCCTGCTGTCTGCGGTACAAATATGCATTTCACAACTTCGCTATTATAGCAACGCGGAAATGGTTTGTCAAACTCTTATTTTCCTACAGTACCAGCATCTACTTTTACAGCAGGCCCCATTGTAGTTGTTACGTTTAGTGATTTGATATAGACACCTTTAGCAGACGATGGCTTAGCTTTAAGAACTACATCGTAGATCGCTTCCAAGTTTTCAGCAAGTTTGCTGTCTTCGAAAGAAACTTTCCCGATTGGCGCGTGGATGATACCTGTTTTGTCTGCACGGTATTCCACTTTACCAGCTTTGATTTCTTGAACAGCTTTCGTTACATCAAATGTAACTGTGCCTGTTTTCGGGTTTGGCATTAAGCCTTTTGGTCCTAAAACGCGTCCAAGTTTACCAACTTCACCCATCATATCAGGAGTAGCTACGATTACATCGAAGTCAAACCATCCTTGTTGGATTTTTTGGATATATTCAGCATCGCCGACGAAATCAGCGCCAGCTGCTTCAGCTTCTTTAAGTTTTTCGCCTTTAGCGAAAACCAATACGCTTTGAGTTTTACCAGTACCGTTTGGAAGCACTACTGCTCCACGGATCTGCTGGTCGTTCTTACGCGTGTCGATTCCTAGACGGAAAGCCACTTCTACTGTCGCATCAAAGTTTACCGTGCTTGCTTTTTTAGCAAGTTCGATTGCTTCTTTAGCTTCATAAAGTTTTGTGCGGTCGATTAGTTTTGCTGCGTCTTGCAGCTTTTTGCCTGTTTTAGCCATTTTAAACGTCCTCCTTGTTGTGGTCTAACGGTTTTAAACCTCCCACGATTAAAGGCTGCGCGGTTCGTATTGAACTCGCGCAACCCATCCAAAAACAACTGCTGTATTAGTCTTCGATTGTAATGCCCATGCTGCGAGCAGTACCTTCAACCATCAACATTGCAGCTTCAACTGAAGCGGCATTTAGATCTGGCATTTTAGTTTCTGCGATTTCGCGAACTTGGTCGCGTTTCACAGTCGCTACTTTAACACGGTTCGGCTCGCCTGAACCTGATTCAATACCTGCTGCTTTTTTCAAAAGAACTGCAGCGGGTGGAGTTTTCGTAATGAAAGTAAATGAACGATCTTCAAATACTGAAATCTCAACCGGAATGATCAGTCCTGCTTGCTCAGCAGTACGTGCGTTGAACTCTTTACAGAAGCCCATGATGTTAACACCTGCTTGACCCAATGCTGGACCAACCGGCGGCGCTGGATTAGCTTTTGCTGCAGGGATCTGCAATTTTACAACTTTAATCACTTTTTTAGCCACGAAACACACCTCCTTAAGTCCGTGATGTGGTAATAGGGTTTCCCCTCCCACTCAATATCTCTGTCAACTATGTTGATAGAATTAGTTAGCTTGTACAAATTGTCTGATGACAGTCTGACCTATGAAATAATACCACTTTCTAAAGACAATAGCAAGGGGTATTTATATTTTCTGAACCTGCTCGAAATCAAGTTCCATTTTTGTTTCCCGTCCAAAGATATCGATGGAAACTTTGACTTTGCCTTTTGTTTCATCAATTTCTTCGACTTTCCCTTGGAAGTTCGCAAATGGCCCTTCCATAACTTCGACAGTATCACTTACCGCAAAGTCGATATCCACTTTGCGAGCAGTCATGCCCATCTGCTTCAAGATGAAATCAACTTCCTCATCTAAAAGCGGTGTTGGCTTAGCGCCTCCGCCTGATGAACCGATAAAGCCGGTTACTCCCGGCGTGTTGCGCACAACATACCAAGACTCATCCGTCATGATCAATTCAACTAGCACATACCCCGGGAAGGTTTTGCGCATGACCGTACGTTTTTTGCCGTCCTTAAAATCTGTTTCCTGCTCTTCCGGGATAATGACGCGGAAGATTTTATCCTGCATGCCCATTGTTTCGACACGCTTCTCCAAATTCGCCTTCACCTTGTTCTCGTAACCGGAATACGTATGGACTACATACCAATTTTTCTCCATATTCGTTTGGACTGAACGTCCGTCCCTCCTTTTTTCACCAAATAAAAAAACCCGTTCTCAACTGCTGACGGGCTATTTTTGACGTGTTATTGTGTTGGTCCTTTAAAGTGCCAAGAACCAGCGGAATAGTTCCGAGATGCCTGAATCGATTAATGCGAAGAAAAGTGCCATGAAAATAACCGTCGAAAGAACCACGATTGTATAACGTGTTAATTCTTTGCTCTTAGGCCAGCTAACTTTTCTCATTTCCGAAACTACGTTCTTAAAGAAACTGCCAATGTTGCCCATTTTTCAAAAAACCTCCGAAAATTTAAAATCACTCTATATCGTTCGGCATTCACTTAATATTCATATCGTTTGTTTATGCACGGTATGCCCATTGCACTGAGCACAGAATTTATTAAGTTCCAAACGTGTGCCTGATTCCGATCGTGCCGGAACCGTGTAATTGCGGGATGCACATTTCGAGCAGCTTAAAACGATTTTTTTAGCCATTGTCTTCACCCTATTCGAGTTTTCAGCTTTTTCCAGATTAGCATCTAAAAAGTAACCTGTCAACAGCGTCAGAACGTCTGCGTCTCATCTAATTGAAGATGCCGCTCCAATTTGCGCTTTACGCGCTGCAACGCATTGTCAATCGACTTGACATGGCGTTCTAATTTTTCTGAAATCTCCTGATAGGATTGTCCATCAAGATACAGCGCCAGCACTTCTCGTTCGAGATTGCTCAGCACTTCTCCCATTTTTTCTTCCATGTACATGAATTCTTCGTTATTGATCATCAACTCTTCCGGATCATCTACCCCGTTGCCGGTCAGCACATCCATCAGCGTTCGGTCCGATTCCTCATCGTAGATGGGTTTATCGAGCGACACATAGGAATTCAGCGGAATATGTTTTTGACGGGTCGCTGTCTTGATCGCCGTGATGATCTGGCGAATGATGCACAACTCGGCAAACGCGCGGAACGACGATAATTTATCGCTGCGGAAATCACGAATCGCCTTGTATAAGCCAATCATCCCTTCTTGGATGATGTCTTCCTTATCGGCGCCGATGAGAAAATAGGAACGCGCTTTCATACGGACAAAATGCCGATATTTCGTAATTAAATAATCCAAGGCTTCAGTATTTCCGCTGTGGACTAAGCTAACAAGTTCTTCATCTGACATTTCTGTGAATCGTTGGGCTTGAACTTGCTCATGATTTACCACGGCTATCCCTCCGGTTGCGAGCCTCGATATCCTCAGTATACAGGAAGCAAAAATTGAGCGTCAACCTATCATTTCTGTCCGCGACGCCATTTTTCGAAAATTTCTGCTATTTCATCGGACAGGAGGATCTTTGAGAAGGCCCGCTGCTCTTGAATTTCTTTTACTTTCTTTGTAATTTCCCGCTGGATTTCCTTTGTTTCAATTTCCAATTCTCTAGCGGAGATCCGAAGTCCGCCTTTGCCAAAAATCACGCGCTGCTCGGTCATATCCGAGGTCGCGACGTATATTTGATCGCGCCGGTTGCTTAAGCTATCCGCCAATTTCTCGATGCGTTCATCTGCCGTTTCACTTTCACGGGTGAAAATCACTTCAATATCGTGACGCAGGTTTTTTGCTTCGATGCCGGGCACCAGGTGGGCGTCAAAAATAATGATGACGCGCCACCCCTTATAGCTCTGGTACTCTGCCAACAGCTCTATCAATCGGTCCCTAGCATCTGCTAGCTTGTCTTTTTTCAATTGCTGAAGTTCCGGCCAATCCCCAATGATGTTATACCCATCCACCAGTAGAATGTCCATTGCGTTACCCTAGTGGATTGCGCTTGCGATAGACTTCATACATCAATAGACTCGCAGCGACTGAAGCATTCAACGAAGTGACGTGTCCGACCATCGGAAGCTGATAGAGAAAATCGCATTTATCGCGCAAGATGCGGCTCATGCCTTTGCCTTCACTGCCAATGATGACAGCAAGCGGTAAATTCGCATCCATTGTGCGGTAATCGGCGGATTCTTTTGCATCCGTTCCAGCAATCCACAGGCCGCGTTTTTTCAAGTCATCCACCGTCTGCGAAAGATTATTGACCCGCACCACCGGCACATGCTCGATGGCACCAGTTGAAGCTTTCGCCACAACCGCTGTCAAGCCGACCGCACGGCGTCTCGGAATAATCAACCCGTGAACACCAATGGCGTCCGCCGTCCGCATAATCGACCCTAAATTATGCGGGTCTTCAAGTTCATCAAGAATGAGAAAGAGTGGATCTTCAGAACGGCTTGCTGCCACTTCAAACAAGTCATCAAGCTCCGCGTAATTATAAGCCGCAACTGCCGCTGCGATTCCTTGATGGTTTGAATCCGTCAGGCCGTCGATTTTTTTCTTCGGCACAAATTGCACCAAGACCCCGCTTTCTTTCGCCAGCTGCAATAATTCCGCGATTCCTTTTTTCTGGACGCCTTCAGCAATCCAGATTTTATTGACATCGCGGTCGGCGCGCAGCGCTTCGAGTACTGGGTTTTTACCGCCGATAATTTCGGGTGTTAATTCTTCGCTCATTTGACCACTCCTCTCAACTCTTCAACAATATCGATGGCATATCGGATGATTTCGTCCGTCCGATCCTGCCGTTCTTTCAAATACAACCAACCTAGCACCGCTTCAAACGCTGTACTGAAATTATACGTCTGCACATCGGTGTTTTTTGGGACGGACCCGGACTTGGCGTTGCGGCCGCGCCGCATGATCGCCAATTCTTCTTCCGTTAAAAACTCTTCTTCCGTTAAGCGTTTCAACACCATTGCTTGTGCTTTTGCCGAAACGAATGTCGTCGCCTGACGGTGAAGCGTATTCGGCTTGACGCGCCCCGAGCGCAACAAATGCTCACGCACAGCTCGCTCATAGACGGCGTCTCCCATGTAGGCCAGCGCTAGTGCATTCAGCTGATCCACATCTTGGTTTCGTAAAACATTCATGCTGTTAACCTCGTTTCCAACGCGTGCCTTGCGCTGTATCTTCCAAAATAATGTTCTTCTCTTTGAATAAATCACGGATTTCATCAGCGCGTGCGAAATCACGGTTTTTGCGTGCTTCAATTCGTTCCTCTAGCAACGCCTCGACTTCTTCGTCCAATAATTCTTCCTGTTGTGCGAATGGCAACCCGAGCACGCCTGCCAACTCATCGAACATCTCGATAAATGTTGAAAGCACATGGGTTGACGTTTGTTTTTCCAATAAATACGTATTAGACAACTTCGACAGATCGAACAGCTTCGAAATGGCGTTTGATGTGTTGAAATCGTCGTCCATCGTTTCAATGAACTCTGTTTTAATGGCTTCCATTTTCGACAACCAAATATCGGAATGGTCTCCAAGATCGGCTGATGCTTGCAAGCGATGTTTTAAATTAGCATGTGCCGTGCGTAGACGATCTACCGCTGCAATCGCATCTTCGACCAATTGTTGCGAGTAGTTGATCGGATGACGGTAATGCACAGACAGCATAAAGAAACGCAGCACTTGAGGATCCAGTTCTTTTAAAATATCGTTAACCAACACGAAATTATTCAGTGATTTGGACATTTTTTCATTGTCGATATTGATATAGCCATTGTGCATCCAATAGCGTGCAAATGGTTTGCCTGTCAATGCTTCCGACTGGGCGATTTCGTTTTCGTGATGCGGGAACGTTAAATCTTGTCCGCCCGCGTGAATATCAATTGTATCGCCAAGGTGCTCGCGCGCCATTACCGAACATTCAATATGCCATCCCGGACGTCCTTCGCCCCACGGGCTTTCCCACGAAATTTCGCCTGGCTTCGCCGCTTTCCACAGCACAAAGTCCAACGCGTCTTCTTTCTTATTGCCCGTTTCAATACGTGCGCCGATTTTCAACTCGTCGACTGATTGATGCGACAACTTTCCATAGCCCTCGAATTTGCGGGTATGATAATACACATCGCCTTGCGATTCATAAGCGTACCCTTTTTCGATCAACACTTTGATGAAATCAACAATTTGCGGCATGTGGTCGGTAACACGCGGGTGGACATCAGCCTCGCCGCAGCCTAGCGCCTTTGTATCTTCAAAATAAGCGCCGATAAATCGTTCCGCCACTTCAGGCACTTCCACACCAAGCTCATTTGCTGCCTTGATCAATTTGTCGTCAACATCTGTGAAATTAGACACATACGTAACGTCATAGCCCCGGTATTCCAAGTAACGGCGCACCGTATCATAAACGATAACCGGGCGCGCGTTGCCGATATGAATGTAGTTATAAACCGTCGGTCCGCACACATACATTTTTACTTTTCCCGCTTCTAACGGAATAAACGCCTCTTTTTGGCGTGACAATGAATTAAATAACTGGATTGTCATTGGGATTTCCCTGCTTTCTTTTGAGCATTTTTCAAGTTTTCCACTTCATATTGCAGCGCAGCAATTTTCATTTCCATGCTATCGCATTTATCCATAACTGGATCCGGCATATTTTGGTGATTCAAGTCCGGCTTCACTTTAACGCCGTCTTGCATGACCACTTTGCCAGGAATGCCGACTACGGTTGAATTCTGCGGCACATTTTTTAAGACAACTGAACCCGCCCCTACTTTCGAATGAGCGCCAATCACAATCGAACCGAGCACTTTCGCACCGGTCGCGACAAGCACGCCATCTTCCAATGTCGGATGACGTTTTCCTCGTTCTTTCCCTGTTCCACCAAGCGTGACGCCTTGATAAATCGTCACGTCATCGCCAATGATACAAGTTTCGCCGATGACGACACCCATCCCGTGGTCAATGAAAAAACGGCGGCCGATAACAGCACCTGGATGTACTTCAATGCCCGTGAAAAAGCGGCTAATCTGCGAGATGGCGCGTGCAATGAAAAACAATTTGTTTTTGAAAAAGAAATGAGCCAGTCGGTGCGACCAAATAGCATGGAGGCCCGCATACGTCAAAATCACTTCCAAATAACTACGGGCAGCAGGATCCTGTTCAAAAATGACATCAATATCTTCCTTCAATAATTTCCACATATGTTTAACTCCTTTCGTCACCTTGGGCAAAATAAAAAGCGCCCCTGTCAAATGAATGACAGAGACGCATGTTTGCGCGGTTCCACTCTGATTAGAAGGGCTATGCCTTCTCTCTCGAAGCCTTTAACGCAGGCGGTACGTCTGGTCTACTTGATTCGACTCAGCACTCAGAGAGGCATTTCCACGCCGCAGCGGCCCAGACCCCTTTCAGCCGGTGGAGGTCTTCTCTAAAGAGCTTACGCGCGTACTTCTTCTCGTCAACGTTTTGGTAATCGTAAATTTATTGTACCGCTTTTCCAGCAGAAGTCAATTTACGCGCTTGCGAATTGCGCAACACGTGCAATCGTTTTGTCTTTGCCCAATAAAGAAATCGCATCCGGCAATTCCGGTCCGTGCATTTGGCCTGTTGTAACAACGCGAATCGGCATGAACAGGTTTTTCCCTTTGTGGCCGGTTGCTTTTTGTACGGCTTTGATCGCTGCTTTAATGTCAGCCGCTTCGAAGCTTTCCAAGTTCTCCAATTGCTCTTTGAAAGAAGCCATCACTTCCGGCACTTGTTCGCCGGCAAGCACTGCTTTTTCATCCTCCGCAAACGTCAGTTCATCAACGAAGAAGACTTCCGTCAATTCTGTGATTTCTGCGCCGTAGCTCAATTGGTCATGGTACAAGGCAATCAGCTTTTCAGCCCATTCCGCTTGTTCCGGCGTCAATTCTTCCGGCAGCTTACCTGCTTTTTGCAGATGAGGAAGCGCTAAAGCAACCACTTTTTCAAGCGGCATTTGTTTGATGTATTGGTTGTTCATCCATGTCAACTTCTGCTTATCGAACATTGACGCCGATTTTGACAAACGGTTCACATCGAAAATACGGATCAGTTCTTCTTTTGAGAACGTTTCCTCTTCCCCTTCTGGAGACCAACCAAGAAGCGCGAAGAAATTAAATAATGCTTCTGGAATAAAACCAAGATCTTTGTATTGGGAGATAAATTGGATAATCGATTCATCGCGCTTCGATAATTTTTTACGGTCTTCATTGACGATCAATGTCATGTGACCATAAGTCGGGTGGTCCCAACCGAATGCGTCGAATATCATCATCTGTTTTGGCGTATTCGATAAATGCTCTTCTCCACGGAAAACATGGGAAATTTTCATCAAATGATCATCCACAACAACCGCGAAGTTGTAAGTCGGAATGCCATTCGTTTTTACCAATACCCAGTCGCCAACATCTTTTGACTCGAAAGAGATCGGTCCGCGAACCAAATCTTCAAACTCATACGTTACGTCAGCCGGTACTTTCATGCGCAAAGTAAATGGCATTTCCGCCGATTCTTTCTCCGCAACTTCTTCTTTTGATAAATTGCGGCATGTGCCGATGTATTGAGGAGCTGCAATGCCTGAAGCTTTCTGAGCATCGCGTTCTTTTTCTAATGTATCCGGTGTACAGAAGCATTTATAAGCCGAACCTTGCTCAAGCATCTCATCCGCATATTTTTTGTAAATATCCAAGCGTTCCATTTGGCGGTATGGACCGTAATCGCCGCCAACATCAACTGACTCATCATAGTCGATACCAAGCCATTTCAAGTTGTCGAGCTGAGACAAAACACCCGTTTCAATATTCCGCGCAATGTCCGTATCCTCGATGCGAACGATAAATTTCCCGTTATTGTGGCGTGCATATAAATAATTGAACAACGCTGTGCGTGCTCCCCCGATGTGCAAATGACCAGTCGGGCTCGGAGCGTAGCGTACACGTACTTCTTGTGTCATATTTAGTTCCTCCTTAGTTGAATCACAATATTCTTATTCTATCATTCTGGAACGTCCAGCGAAAGCGGTCGTTTTACCAATAAAATCACAGCAAGCGCCGCGATGCCTTCTTCTCGTCCTGTAAATCCTAAATGTTCCGATGTCGTTGCCTTCACGTTGACCTGTGACACGTCAGCTTCTAACAAACCCGCAATCGATTCGCGCATTTGTTCAATATAAGGAGCCAATTTCGGCTTCTGTGCAATAACCGTACAATCGACGTTGCCGAGCTCATAGCCCTGCTCTTTTACGTATTGCCAAATATGAGACATTAGCTTTTTGGAATCTGCGTCTTTGAATTCAGGATCCGTGTCCGGGAAATGCTTGCCGATGTCGCCGCCGCAAATTGCGCCAAGCGCTGCATCCGTGATTGTATGCAATAACACATCCGCATCTGAATGCCCAAGCAAGCCCTTATTATGAGGAATTTCAATACCGCCCAAGATGAACGGTCGCCCTTCTACTAATTGATGTACATCGTATCCTTGTCCAATTCGAATCATTTTTGTTCCTCCTGTTTCCGGCTTTCCAACATGGCTTTGCCATAAATCAAGTCTTCCGGAGTAGTCATTTTCACATTTTCATAGGTACTTTCAACAATATGTACCGGATGGCCGATGCGTTCAACAAGCATCGCTTCATCCGTACCGATAAATCCTTCTTCATTGGCCGACTGCGCCGCCTTCAGCATCAATTCATAACCGAACGCTTGCGGCGTTTGAATCATCCACAGCTGCTCCCGGTCGACTGTTTCAATGATCATGCCATGCGCTGCTTTTTTAATTGTATCTTTTACAGGCACTGCTGCAATCGCTGCACCGCTATGCGCCGCTTCCTCTACCAATCGATTGATTACACGAGGCGCAATGAACGGACGCGCCGCATCGTGCACCAATACAACACCACAAGGCGGAATTGCTTCAAGACAAGCTCTGACGCTGTCTTGACGCTCCATTCCGCCTTGTGCGTAGCCTTTTACTTTCGTAATGCCATAATCGGCAACATAAGTTTCAATGATGCCTCGCTCTTCTGCTTTTACAGCTAGCCAAATTTCGTCACACTGGGGGTCGTTTTGAAACACTTCCAGTGTGTAGACGAAAATCGGTTTATCGAAAAGCTCCAGCAATAATTTGTTTTTGTCTGCTTTCATTCGTTTTCCACTGCCCGCAGCAGGCAATACCACTGTATAGTTCATATTGCGACATCCTTTATCCATTCATTGAGGCTTGGCGCCCTTCACGCGGTTTCGCAAAAATCATCCGGCCCGCTGATGTTTGCAATACACTTGTGACCGTCACGTCGATCGCTTGGCCGATAAAGCCTTTCCCGCCTTCAATGACAATCATTGTGCCGTCATCCAAATACGCCACACCTTGATTCGGCTCTTTGCCATCTTTAATGACGACGACGTGCATATCTTCTCCCGGAATAACAACCGGCTTTACTGCATTCGCCAAATCATTGATATTGAGAACCGGTACGTTATGCAATTCGCAGACTTTATTCAAATTGAAGTCATTGGTTACAACTTGCCCGCCCATTTTCTTCGCAGCGCGCATCAATTTCATATCGACTTCAGCCACTTCATCGTAATTTTCCTCGGTAATGACAATCGCACCTTCGCGTTCCGCTTGAAGACGTTTTAAAATATCCAAACCGCGGCGTCCACGCGTTCGTTTCAATGTATCAGAAGAATCCGCGATATGCTGCAACTCTGACAATACGAAATGCGGTACGACAAACGTTCCTTCCATAAAGCCGGTTGCTGAAATATCCGCAATCCGACCATCGATGATCACGCTCGTATCAAGCAATTTATAAGACATGTCTTTAACAGGCTCTTCCACTTCCGCCTTTTTTTGGTTCAACACGATACGTGGCGGCGTCAACATACCGATCATTTCTTCACGCTTCTTAAATCCGACTTGGAATCCTAAATATCCTAGCACCACGGACAAAATAATCGGAGCTGCCGTAGCGACAATCGGGATATCAATCGTATTCAAAGCAAATCCGATGAGGAAAGCTACGACTAAACCGATGATAAGACCTACTGTACCAAACAATAGATCGGGAGTCGGCGCATGCAGCAACTTCTCTTCCATCCATCTCATAAACTTAACAATCGAATCCGCAAACATTAATGACAATAAGAAGAAAATAAGGGCACCGAACAAAGCAAAAACGATGGCGTTATTAATCCAAGGGCTGTCGGGAATGGGAATAAGTTCAAAAACGTAAGGCAAAAAGATGATTCCGACGGTAGCACCGATCAGTAAAAACAAAACCTGAATAATTCTTTTTAACATGGACTCCACCTCCTTTTAAATAATTATACACGTTTTATAATAGAAACGCCTTATTCGACAATGCAGTAAAAAGAGAGAGGGCTCTGCGCCCTCTTACTGCTGTGGAAAAATTTCTTTCAACGCTTGGTTGACACTTTCAACACCTACGACACGGATTCCTTCCGGATAATCCCAGCCACCTAGGTTAGATGCTGGTATAATCGCCCGTTTAAAACCAAGCTTGGCCGCTTCTTGCACGCGTTGTTCAATACGCGAGACTCGACGCACTTCTCCCGTCAAACCAACTTCACCGATAATGCAGTCATAAACATTCGGCGGAGTATCCCGATAACTCGATACAATACTCGCCAATACTGCTAAATCGATAGCCGGTTCATCCAGTTTGACGCCCCCAGCCACTTTGATATACGCGTCTTGAGCTTGCAAGAGCATTCCCACGCGTTTCTCAAGCACCGCCATCAATAACGAAATGCGGTTTTGATCGATGCCTGTTGCCATTCGTTTCGGATAATTGAAACTCGATTGCGTCACCAATGCCTGAATTTCTACCAGGATTGGACGAGTTCCTTCCATTGACGCCACAACAGTTGAGCCTGCCGCCCCGCTCGATCGTTCCTGAAGGAATAGCTCAGACGGATTCAATACTTCCACCAATCCACTTTGCAGCATTTCAAAAATCGCGATTTCATTTGTTGAGCCAAAGCGGTTTTTTACACTGCGCAAAATTCGGTACGTATGGTGTCGCTCCCCTTCAAAATAAAGAACTGTGTCTACCATATGCTCCAAAATACGCGGTCCTGCAATTTGTCCTTCTTTTGTTACGTGCCCGACTAAGAAAATGGCGATATTCTTGATTTTAGCAATACGCATCAATTCCGCCGTACTTTCACGTACTTGTGTCACACTGCCTGGTGCGGACGTCACTTCTGGATGATGCACAGTCTGGATCGAATCGACAATGACAAAGTCAGGCGCCACGTCTTCAATCGTATTGTGGATCAACTCCAAATTGGTTTCTGCATAGATGAACAACTCTGATGAAGAAGCATCCAGACGCTCTGCGCGCAGCTTCGTCTGACGGACCGACTCTTCCCCTGAAATATACAATACCCGGTTCCCATTGTTCGCAATCATCGCAGATACTTGAAGAAGCAAGGTCGATTTTCCGATCCCTGGATCTCCACCGATCAACACTAACGAGCCCGGCACAATCCCGCCGCCTAGCACACGGTTCAACTCACTCATTTTCGTTTCTACACGTGGTTCATCCTGTGTTTCAATCGAATTGATCGGCGTAGCTTTTTGAGGCACAGCAGCTGAGTGTTGAAATGCACCGCGCGTTCCTTTAGGAACAGCAACTTCGACTTCTTCCACCATTTGGTTCCATTCGCCGCAGCCTGGGCATTTCCCCATCCATTTGGCTGATTCATAGCCGCACGATTGGCAGATAAATTTCGACTTTTTCTTAGCCATGATACTCTCCCTTTCCATATAAAAACCGCCCGCCGTAAATCCGGCGAGCGGAATGATTATTCCCTTATTCCTTAATATCCGCCGTCGTTTGAATGACAAACTCGTCATCTTTTACATCGAATACAATATGCTGCCCCGCAATAGCGGTACCTTTCAGCAATTCTTCAGACAAGCGGTCTTCAACGTGCTTTTGAAGAGATCGACGAAGTGGGCGGGCACCATATTCCGGATCATACCCTTCCTTCGCGATTTTTTCAAGCGCAGCGTCTGTGAGTTCCAAGTCGATATGCTGTTCTTTCAAACGATTGATTAATTGTTGAGACATCAAGCTGACAATCTGTCTCAATTCATCGCGTTCAAGAGAATGGAATACAATCATGTCATCAATACGGTTCAAGAATTCTGGACGGAATGCTTTTTTCAATTCAGCAAGCATTTTCGTTTTCATGTCTTTATAATCCGTTTTGCCGTCCTGCAAATTAAATCCAACGTATTTATTGTATTTCAATTCTTCCGCACCGACGTTCGATGTCATGATGATCACCGTATTTCGGAAATCCACGCGACGACCTTTCGAGTCAGTCAAGCGTCCATCTTCAAGAACTTGCAATAGAATGTTGAAGACATCCGGATGTGCTTTTTCGATTTCATCCAGCAGTACGACGGAATACGGTTTTCTGCGAACTTTCTCCGTCAGTTGACCGCCTTCTTCATAGCCGACGTAGCCTGGAGGCGAACCAACAAGGCGTGAAGTCGAATGTCTTTCCATGTATTCGGACATATCGATGCGAATCATTGCATCTTCATCACCGAACATCGCTTCTGCTAAAGCACGAGCAAGTTCGGTTTTACCTACACCTGTAGGTCCAAGGAAAATGAACGAACCAATCGGACGTTTCGGATCTTTCAATCCTGCACGCGCTCGGCGAATCGCTTTGGAAATAGATGTTACAGCCTCTTCTTGACCAATTACGCGATTGTGAAGAAGATCTTCTAAATTCAACAGTTTATCGGATTCCGTTTGCGCTAGTTTTGATACCGGAACGCCTGTCCACATAGAGACAACCGCTGCAATATCCTCCACTGTCACTTCAGACTCTTCTTTACCTTGTTTTTCTTTCCATTCTTTCTTCGTTTTGTCCAATTGTTCTTTCAGCTTTTGCTCCGCATCGCGCAAAGAAGCCGCTTTTTCAAACGCCTGGCTTTGAACCGCCGCATTCTTTTCATTGCGGGCAGATTCCAAACGATCTTCCAATTCTTTTAAATCTGGTGGAGTTGTATACGAGCGAAGTCGCACTTTCGAACCCGCTTCATCAATCAAATCAATCGCTTTATCCGGTAGGAAGCGGTCTGAGATATAACGGTCGGACATAACTGCTGCTGCTTCAATCGCTTCATCCGTAATTTTCACACGGTGATGCGCTTCATAACGGTCGCGCAATCCTTTAATAATCAAAATCGATTCTGCCACTGTCGGCTCATCCACTTGAATCGGCTGGAATCGACGTTCAAGAGCAGCATCTTTTTCAATGTATTTCCGGTACTCGTCTAATGTTGTTGCACCGATGCACTGCAATTCTCCTCGCGCCAATGACGGTTTAAGGATATTCGAAGCATCAATTGCCCCTTCAGCTCCACCTGCACCAATCAATGTATGAAGTTCATCGATAAACAGAATGACATTGCCCGCTTGGCGAATTTCATCCATAACTTTTTTCAAACGATCTTCAAATTCACCACGGTATTTCGTTCCCGCGACAACTGTTCCCATATCTAATACCATAACGCGTTTGTCGCGCAACGTTTCCGGCACTTCATTGTTGATAATCTGCTGTGCCAAGCCTTCAGCAATCGCCGTTTTACCAACACCTGGTTCACCGATCAACACTGGATTGTTTTTTGTGCGGCGGCTCAATACTTCAATGACACGCGTAATTTCCTTGCTGCGCCCAATGACCGGATCCAAACTGCCTTCGCGAGCTACTTGCGTCAAATCGCGCGCCAAGCCGTCCAATGTCGGTGTATTCGCAGAAGCATTCGGGCTGCTTCCTGTGTTTGAAGCCTGCTCATTGCTGCCTAATAGCTGCAATACTTGCTGGCGCGCTTTGTTCAAGCTAACCCCTGCATTGCCCAGTACTCGCGCTGCGACGCCTTCACCTTCACGAATCAACGCAAGCAATAAATGCTCAGTTCCAATATAGGAATGACCCAATTTGCGCGACTCGTCAACCGACAATTCAATAACTTTCTTAGCTCTCGGAGTATAATGCACGATTGGTCCTACATCTTTTTCACCGACACCTACAAGTTCTTTAATGCCTTCTTCGATCAATTGCGTGTTTACATCTATAGCTTCTAGCGCTTTAGCTGCAATGCCGCCCCCTTCACGAATCAATCCAAGCAAAATATGTTCCGTTCCGATCGACTCATGTTTCATGCGGATGGCTTCTTCTTGAGCTAGTTGAAGAACTTTTTGTGCGCGTTGTGTAAATCGATTAAACATCATGCAAAATCCTCTCCTTTGTTAGTTACACTATCCTTGCTCAAACGCTCGCGGAATAAATTCGCACGGGCAATATCTCTTTCAGTCGCTTGTAACGGCTTACCTGAATACTGCTGTAAAAATGCCGGCTGCATAAAAATCATTAGTTCATTTAAAATCGACATATCAATGTCTTCAATCAATTTTAAATCGATTCCGAGACGGACATTCGATAAACAGGTAGCCGCTTCTTCCGTAGTCAATAGACGAGCATTGGTTAAGGTGCCGAGAGAACGATAAACCCGGTCTTCCAAAGCGATTGGCGAGTTATTCAAAATGGCCTCTCTGGCTCTGCGTTCTTGTTGAATGATTTGGTCAGTCATACTTTCTAGGTCTTGCAGAATTTCATATTCTGATTTTCCAAGAGTCATTTGATTGGAAATCTGATATACATTCCCTAGTGCTTCACTGCCTTCTCCGTAAATACCTCTCACAGCCATTCCTAAACGTGAGATTGCAGGAATAACCCGTGTGATTTGTTGAGACATTGTAAGTGCTGGCAAATGCAACATCACCGAAGCTCTCATACCGGTTCCAGTATTAGTAGGGCAGCTAGTCAAATAGCCATACTTTTCATGAAATGCATAAGATAAATGCTGTTCCAATAAATCATCTAAATCATTAGCCATTTGATAAGCTTCTTTCAAATGGAATCCAGCCTGCAAACTTTGAATCCGTAAATGATCTTCCTCGTTTACCATTATGCTCATTTCCTCATTATCAGAAAGAAGAACTGCACCAGAATGACTTTCATTTACTAAGTAAGGACTGATTAAATGCTTTTCAATTAACACTTCTTGTTGAAGAGGTAATATTTCTTTCATATCAATATGGGTAAATTCCAAGTTCAACTTACGCCCTTGGTCTATGAGCACCGATGAAATAGCCTTGTCGACTTTCAATGCTTCATCTTCTGAAAACGAATAAGGAAATTTGAATTCACTCAAATTGCGTGCTAGACGGATTCGAGTACTCATTGCAATATCTGCATTCTCACTATCTGTTTCCATCCAGCTGCTAGCTTTTGGCTGTAGAAAACGATCAACGACCACCAGCCTCACCCCCTTCAAGCTGTAAAGCCAAAGCCCTTACTTCATCGCGCAACTTGGCTGCTTCTTCAAAATCCTCATCAGCAATCGATACTTGCATTTGTTTGCGTAATTCTTCAATTTCTTTTTTGATTTTCAATGTACTGCCATATGCTGATGGAATTTTACCTTCATGGGTAAAATTACCATTATGAAGTCTCTTGAATATATTGTCTAACTGATTTTCAAAGGCATCGTAGCAACTAGCGCATCCGAATTTACCGATTTCCATAAATTTTGAAAATGTAAATCCGCAATTTGGACAAACAGCTAGTTCTCTTTTTATTGGATTAACAGAGGTTTTGGGATCTGGAAACCAATTGGATAATAACTGATGAATCGCTAAAGGATCTTGCTCAAAAGCATAATCAAGACTATGATTTTCCGTAGCACAAACTGAACAAAGATGACGCTCGATTTTATTTCCATTGACAGTTTGTTTGAGGATCACGGAAGCTGCTCTTTTTCCACATTGCTCACAAAACATTTAATCACCTCTCAAATACTTGACTGATATTTTAAAGTATATAGCATTGCAATCATAATTCTTGCTCTTACTTCATCCCGGGTTGGCAATGGTAAAAGCAGCGTTGTGCGATCGCTTGCACTGAGGATTAACTTCGCTTCTCTCTTAGAGATAATCTCTTCATTTAACAGTCTAAATACAATATCTTCTGCCATGCTTTGAGAAGCACCATGTTCTAGACGATTAATAACATCCGAAAGAACATCGGATTTCGTATGAAGCTTGATGCGCTTTATACGAATGTATCCGCCTCCGCCTCTTTTGCTTTCTACCAAATAACCACGATCTGCTGTAAATCGAGTATTGATTACGTAATTTATTTGCGAAGGGACACATTGAAATTTTTCAGCGACTTCATTGCGTTTAATTTCAATATAGTCTCTTTCGCTTACTTCTATAACCCCTTTTAAATACCCTTCAATTATGTCTGAAATATTCCGCACGGCCATCACCTCTCGGGTAAAATATTAGTCCATAATTGACTTTGACTATATTTGACTTAATTATACACTAAACTTTTTGTAGATTTCAAACGCAACGATTTAAAGTATAGAAACAAAAATGTCTCGAGTTTAATTATTCTCGAGACATTGCAATTATTCTTTATCCATAATTTTTTTAATAAAATCTTTTGTGTGGCTGGAAATCGATTTGGTGTCTTCTTCACGATATTTCGTTTTCCATTTAGTACCTTCTCGCCAAACTTCTACTACATCTCCTTTAGCAACATCGTGTGTAAAGTTGGAGACTGAAAAAGTAAATTCTTCATCTTGCTTATTCAAGGGTGTGAGTAACGCAGTTCGCTTATCAATGGTTGCTACCTTGTATAAACCTGGTTTCATTCTTATCACCTCACTATCAGTTTTCCCATTGCCTGATAATACTAATCATTAATATTTAATTGTGTTTACTTTTGAATTTCAATTTTTTTGTTTAATAATTTTTAAACATTCATTTTAGTAAATAGTCTTACCTGTTTTTATTGGTTCTCCGTCAAATGTTGGGGTGAGGTGAATTGACTTCACCCTTAACCAACGTGAACTCCAATATTCTTGTACTTGTGTATCAATAGTATCTTGGCGCGGGCTCGTTCGAAATTCTGAAAGCCGAACGCGTTGCGTTT
>JBFEIJ010000028.1:0-28426 GCA_041553775.1 Planococcus sp. (in: firmicutes) | reverse complement strand
CGGCATTATCACCAGCATGTCCCGCAAAGGAAACTGCTTTGATAACGCCGTCATCGAATCCTTCCACTCCTCGCTAAAGTCGGAAGAATTCTACACCCTGGAAAGGGTGCACCTAACCAATGCCATTGTACAACAAAAAGTTGAGGATTACATGTATTATTACAACTACATACGACCGTTCCAAAAATTAAACTGCCATTCCCCGATTGAGTATCGGACAATGGCAGCCTAGGTGTTTTTTCTTGTGTCTCATATTACCGGGTCAGTTCAAGCCTTTCCGCTGGTTTTTTATTTATTGAATGGCAAGATAAAACTTAATAATCGCTTAACGTGTGAAAGACTGAAATCCATGCGATAATAGAGCAACGTGTATATTTTTGAACGGAGAAGGAGCAATTATTATGACTGAAAAACAATTTACTGATTTTCAAATCAGCGAACCAATTTTAAAAGCTTTGGATGGACTTGGCTATAAAAATCCGACCGAGGTGCAGCGAAAAGTCGTGCCTGTCGCTTTGGCAAAAACAGATGTAGCGGTTAAATCTCAAACGGGGAGCGGGAAAACGGCTTCTTTCGGTATTCCGATTTGTGAATTGGTCGACTGGGATGAAAACAAGCCTCAAGCACTTATTTTGACGCCGACGCGAGAACTGGCTGACCAAGTAAAAGAGGATATTACAAATATCGGACGTTTTAAGCGTATCAAGGCAGCGGCCGTTTACGGCAAACAGCCTTTTGCGTATCAACAAGCTGAGCTAAAGCAGAAATGCCACGTGGTCGTGGGAACTCCTGGGCGTGTGCTCGACCATATAGAACGCGGCACAATTGACTTGAGCAAAATCGCTTACTTGGTCCTTGATGAAGCAGACGAAATGCTGAATATGGGCTTTATCGAACAAGTGGAGACCATTATCAACAAACTCCCTGAACAACGCACAACGATGTTATTCTCGGCAACATTGCCTGAAAACGTAGAAAAACTTCAGCGCAAATACATGACGAACCCGGAACACATTGAAATCGAGTCGACGGATACGTTGACGGACCGCATCGCTCATTCGTTGATCCGTGTAGAAGAGAAGCGTAAATTCTCCTTATTGCGCGATTTGACGATTGTTGAAAATCCGGATAGCTGCATCATTTTCTGCCGCACGAAAGACAATGTCGACTTTGTTATGGAGCAATTGGAGAAGCATCATTACACGTGTGAGAAATTGCATGGCGGCATGATGCAGGAAGACCGCTTCGCAGTGATGAATGAATTTAAGCGCGGCGAATTCCGTTACCTTGTGGCGACTGATGTGGCGGCAAGAGGCATCGATATCGACAGCATCACTCATGTCATCAATTATGACATTTCGTTGGAAAAGGAAAGCTACGTACACCGGGCAGGACGGACAGGACGCGCCGGTAAAAGCGGGAAAGTGATTACCTTCGTGACACCGCATGAAGGAAAATTCTTAGCGGACATCGAAGCGTATATCGGGTTCGAAATCGAAGAACGCACAGCACCTTCGTCAAGCGAAGTTCACGCAGCTGAACCTGCATTCACTGAAAAGCTGGAAACGCAGCCGAAACTGAAAAAGAATAAAAATGAGCAGGTTAACAAAGACATTTTGAAATTGTATTTTAATGGCGGCAAGAAAAAGAAATTGCGAGCATTCGACTTTGTCGGAACGTTAACAAGTATTCCGGGGGTTACGGCTGAAGATATCGGCATCATCAAAATTCAAGATACGGTAACATACATCGATATTCTGAACGGCAAAGGGCCGATGGTGTTAAAAGCGATGAAGGATAAGACGATCAAAGGCAAAACATTGAAAGTCCATAAAGCGAATAAATAAAAGGAAAATCATTTCATATTGATTTCTTAGAACTGCCAAGATTTTTTGGCAGTTCTTTTGTTTTGCTTCTAAAAACTTGTTTATATAGAACGAAAAGACTCCTTCAGTTGTTGAATCATTACAAATGTCATGAAATATAGTCGAAATGTAACGGTAAATGCGATGAACTGTTACAGAACTGTAATGTTTACATGTTATTTTGTTTGTATTGCAAAAACAAACAAAGGAGCGAACAATTTGAAAAAACTACTTGTCGTCTTAAGTTTTGCACTAGTTTTGTTTTTTGGATCGTCTTTAGAAACTTCAGCAGCATCAGATACATACACGGTTAAAAGTGGAGACACATTATATAAAATTTCCAAAATGCATAAAGTATCGGTTAGCAATTTGAAAACGTGGAATAAGCTTAAATCGAACTCGATTCATCCGAAACAAAAATTAAAAGTAAAAGCTACTGCAGTAAAAGCAGCTACTAAAACCAAAACACCTTCACGTGCGAACGCAGCCAACGTCGTAAACGAATTTATGGTTTCTGCATCGGCATATACAGCGTCATGCAAAGGGTGTTCAGGTATTACGAGAACGGGTCTTAATTTGAAGAAAAATCCAGGATTAAAAGTGATTGCAGTAGATCCGCGAGTGATTAAACTAGGTACGAAAGTTTATGTAGAAGGCTACGGTTACGCGGTTGCAGGTGATATTGGAAGTGCGATCAAAGGAAAGAAAATTGACGTTTTTATTCCGACGAAAAGTGCAGCTCTTAAATGGGGCAGAAAAAATGTCAAAATTAAAATTTTGAAATGAAATCGGTTATATTACATGTAAAAGTAGTAGGGGAAGCCATTTAGACTGGCTTCCCCTACTACTTTTCTTATTCAACAAATGAATAACTAAAAAATGTCCCAGTGCATCGAGCGCACTGGGACATTTTTTATTTGTAGATCTGTACTTTACCGACTGATCCATCAGGGCTTTCACCAGTTACACGGAATTTCAAGCCAAAGCTTGGGACGTTACGTCCTGCATCAACTAATCCCGGGTTACTGTAGTTAGCGCTATCATCAAACAGCGGTGTGCGTTGTGTGAAGTTATCTTTCAAGAACAATCCATTGATTGCTTTGTAATCTAGGTACATTTTAGAAGATTTGTTTAAGCTGAATGCTGCATCGTTTAATTGGTAGCGCGTTGAGCCAACAGTGCCGTCGCTCCAATAATTGGTGTGTTGATCAGCATCGACTATGCCTAGGAACCCTTCACCTGGGTGCAAACCTGTCCAGTTATCTGTGTAGAATTTGTCTACATACCAGACAACGAGCCCTTTATCAAAGCTCATCAAGCTAGCTCCACGGCGAATATGGGCAAGTCCTTTATCGACGCCGTTGTGAGAGCGCCAGTCAAGCAAATAATAACGATCTGAATAAACTTTACCTGTGTCTTGTGTAAATCCTTCAAGTTTGAAAGCAGAAGCGCTTTCGGCATCGTCAGAGACAATTGGTTTACCGTCTGCAGTGATAACAAGATCATCAGCATAGAAACCTAGGTTAATTGCTGCAACGTCTGTCCAGTAGTTCAGTTCAACTGTAACTTTTTGACCAGCGTATGCAGATAAGTCAAAACTTGCATCGATCCAGCCGTTTGAAGAGCCTGTGATGCCATGTCCAGGATTTTGCCCGTAACCCATAGGATCTTCATCTGTTGTGATATTACCTTTGATTGCGTCTCCGTTTACTTGGACCGAAGCATAATCCCAGTCCTCTTCAATGTCGTACCAAGTTTTGAAATTCAAAGCAGCTTTAGTGGCATTCGTCAAATCAACTTCCACGGACATTGAGTTGTCCAAGTTATTACCTTTGCCGCTAAAATATTCTTTTGTGCCGCTAAATGGCGTGTTCACACTCGTCGCTTTAGACGGCAAATCGATACGTACTGTATCATTATTTGTACCTTTAGTAGCGTTTTCATCAACCAATACGGTTGTGCCTGCTGAAGTAATGTCTTTTACATTCAACGTTGTACCTGTCAGCCAGTTGCCGCCATGTCCTGCTTGTAGCATTTCTTTGGCATATGGGCTGAAAGCGGTCGGTTCTGTTCCAGGAACTTTACCGGCCCAACTGCCACTTGACATAATGGACCAGTAAGATACCGCTTCACCAGCACCTGTATATTGAGTGTCGTATTCATCAGGTAAACCAAGGTCGTGACCGTATTCATGCGCGAATACACCGCCTGCACCGTCTTCAGGTTCGATCGTATAGTCAGAGGCACCTAATAATCCACCAAAACGATCGCTATTAGAACTTCCGCCAGGAACAGCTACCAAACCAAGGCTTGAACGGTGTGACCAAATTGCATCGCCGCCTAATTTTCCGCCGCCTGCTTCTTCACCAACACCCGCATGGACAACCATTAAGTGGTCAATGATGCCATCCGGCTCGTTGTAGACGCCATCGCCATCATAATCGTCGCGATCCCAAGCGTCATACTCTGAAAGATTAATTTTTGGATCCTGTCCAGCTTTCTTTAATGCTTCGAATACTAAAGATCTTGCTCTACGGTCGCTGTCAGTCGGACCAGGATAGTTTCCGCCATAATAAGCTGCAGGATTGTCAGCTGTATACCACCCAGCTATTTGTCCATCGAAAGTGTAGCTGCCGCCTGATTGCTGTTCGTAATATTGTTTCATAGAGACGAATGTTTCACCGTTTGGTCCTTTATAGCCATTGTCGCCGAAGACCATGTCTTGAAAATGTGAGATCGGATAATCTTCGTAGAACATATTGCTTTCCTCAGGCGTAATCGAGCCTGTTCTATAGTCTGGGAAGTCGATCGCTAGGACGAGTACTTTGTCTTTGCGAACCTGACCATTAAAAGTTTCTTTTACTACTGGTGCAACATTTGCTTTTTTTGCTTGGCCCAGCTTATTACCTTTTCCGCTTGTTAGACCTTTGTTATCCGCTTTATCTTTCAATGAATTTTCGTGTTTTTTTGTTAAAGGATTTTTTGCCTCAACTTTTTTATTGCTCTCGGCTTTTGCTTTTAAAAATGTTTGTAATGCTTTTTGTGCTTCTGCAGGTCCGGCATTTTTAGCTAAACTACCGTTTTTCTTCAGCATCTCAATTAACCTTTCATCGTTGGCTACACCTAAGTCTGCCGGTGTTCCAAACGATTCAGCGAATTCCGATAAAGTATCAGATGCTTTAGAAGTTGGTGCTGCGTATACGCTGCCCGTTGCTAGGGCGCTGAATCCAAGCACTGCAGCTAAAGTCGTGCTAACAAAAATGTTCTTCTTCAAAATTTTTCCCCCTTTTAATAGGTTCAATATTCTCAACAATTAAAATATTAAACAAATAGACTGGCAATTACTACAATTAATTTACATTTAATTGAAAATGAATAACATTACCTATTAAGTTGAATATATAAAAGGTATATAAGTATTAATAAAAGTTAAATAATAGTAAATTTAATAGAAAAGAATTTAAAATCGTGAAAACACGTTCATCTTTTGTCAATAAATGCTTAAAGAATGTTATTTCTAGTTTAATTGAGGAATAAACAAAGTAACTCTATATTTTTTTGCGACTAATATAGTAAGTAATTTTTCAAGAAAAATGGTAAAATTATTGAATATTCTTATTTTATTTACATGCATTTTACTGGTTTAAATTATGTAGCTTATATATAATAAGTGTATAAGTATTGTCTAACTTTCGTAGGAAGTTAGACTGAAACTGGGGGTTAAGCCATGAAAGAGCGAATGATTGTAATAGGTGCTGGCCCGGGAGGTTTAGCGGCAGCGATGTTGCTGGCGAGCAAAGGCTATAAAGTGGATGTTTATGAAAAACAAGATAGAGTAGGCGGACGCAATGCTGAATTGCGTTTAGGCGAATTTAAATTTGATACCGGCCCCACGTTTTTAAGTATGATTCATATTGTCGAAGAGCTGTTTGAGGCTTCTGGACGCCAGTTGAAAGATTATATGAATGCCATTGAACTGGATCCCATGTATGAATTGCGCTTTGAAGATCAGAATTTGATCATGACCCGCAACCATGAAGAAATGAGAAAACAAATAGATGAGAACTTCAAAGGCGACGGCGAAGGGTATGTCCGTTTCATGAAAGACAATGCCAAAAAGTTAGAGGCGCTCACACCTCTATTGCAAACACGCATGGATCGCCTGGTTCACATGATGCAGCCGAATGTAATCAAGGCATTGCCACAGCTTGAGTTCAACAAAACTTTATACCAAGTCTTGTCTCGCTATTTCAAAGACGAGCGGCTGAAAATGGCTTTTGCATTCCAATCGAAATACCTTGGCATGTCTCCGTGGGAATGTCCGGGTGCCTTTTCGATTCTTTCTTATATGGAACACGCGTATGGTATTTTTCATCCAATTGGCGGCGTCAACCAACTTTCACAAGCAATGGCAAAAGTCATTGAAGAATTGGGAGGCACCATTCATACAGGAAAAGGTGTTAAAAAGTTGATCCTTGAAAATCGCGATGTCAAAGGTGTAGAACTAGATAACGGAGCGATTGAATTAGCGGACGAAGTCATCATCAACGGAGATTTCGCCCACGTTATGACTCATCTTGTTGAACCGGGCACCTTAAAAAAATACAGCCCGCAAAAATTGGAGAAAAAGAAATATTCTTGTTCGACTTTCATGATGTATCTAGGGCTCGATAAGAAATACGATCTTTCCCATCACACGATTGTTTTTTCAAAAGACTATAAAAACAATGTCGAGGAAATCACGAATTCACGCATGCTTTCAGCAGATCCTTCCATCTACATTCAGAATGCCAGTGTTACGGATCCGACTTTAGCGCCGGAAGGCAAGTCGACATTGTACGTTCTTGCGCCAGTGCCGAATAATTTCAGTGATATCGGGTGGGAGCAGGAAAAAGAGGCTTTCCGTGAACTGGTACTGGACATTATAGAAGAGAAAACAGAGTTTAAAGGTCTTCGCAATCATATTGTAGAAGAGCAATTATTAACGCCGTTTGACTGGGAGCACGATTATTCGGTGTACCGAGGCGCGACTTTCAACCTTGGCCATCAATTATCGCAAATGATGATTTTTCGCCCCCATAATAAATTCGAAGAATTGGACCATTGCTGGTTAGTAGGCGGCGGAACCCATCCGGGAAGCGGCTTGCCGACAATTCTGGAATCTGCGCGCATTACAGCGAATGGCATTTTCGAGCAATACGGAAAATCGCCAGTTCCGACATCGCCATTGCCGGCATTGGAGGGCTTTTCATGAAACTTGCGATTATTGGCGGCGGCGTAGGAGGCTTGATGGGTGCACTTTATTTAACCCAGCAAGGTTTTGATGTCACCATTTTTGAAAAAGAGCCTAAACTCGGAGGCCGCTTGACGTTCGTAGAACGAGACGGTTTTCGAATTGATGAAGGGCCGACCATTGTCTTGTTGCCGGAAATGTTTCGGAAGCTTTTGACAGAAGCAGGAATCGATCCAAAACAATATGAGTTGCTTCTATGTGATCCGCTTTACACAATTCGATACCCGGATGGGAAAGTGTATACCAAATATCCGGACATCGAACGCCAAGCAGCAGAAGTTGAACGTGTTTTTCCAGGTGAACAAGAAGGATTTTTGAAGTTTATGACAGAAGGCAGAGAGCGTTTTGAAATCGGAAGCTCAGCGTTTTTGGAACATTCATTTGTTAAAAAAAGCGATTTCTGGACGCCTGGAAATATTAAAAAGTTATTGAAGCTGAAACCGCAGCAATCGGTAAAGAAACTCATGTCCAATTATTTCACTGATGAAAGACTTCAATTGGCGTATACATTGCAAGCGCTCTATATCGGGGGAGACCCGTTCAATGCGCCTGCCATGTATTCATTAGTACCTTTTAGTGAACATGAACACGGCGTCCATTATTTAAAGGGCGGCTACGGCAGTTTGATTCCGCTTCTTGAACAGGAACTTCGAAAGCGCCCGAATGCGGCAATACATACAAGCTGCAGTGTAAAAAACATCGTAGTTGAAGACGATGCAGTCAAAGGAATTGAAACAAAAGAAGGATTTCAGGCATTTGATGGCGTAATTTATAATGGAGACTTCCCTTCAATTGCATCGGTCCTGCCAGACCAAAAAGAGAAGGCGTTTGTTCCTTCTTCGGGATGTGTCTTATTGTACTTCGGACTCAATAAAGTTTACGAAGACGTCAACATTCATCAATTTTTCATTGGCAATAGTTATGAAAATCACATGAGAAATGTCTTCACGGATAAGAACCTTCCGGAAGATCCGGCATTTTATACGTTCCATCCTTCCAAAGTGGATCGGTCGCTTGCTCCGGAAGGCAAAGGGGTCCTTTATATGTTGGTGCCTGTTCCAGCAGGATCTACAATCGATTGGGCTTCGGAGACAGAGTGGCTCGATCAAATTATAGAACGTGCGGAAAATTTATCTTTCCCGGGCTTGAAAGCTGCAACCCAGTGGATGGAAATTCGGACACCGACAGAAGCGGAAGCATTTGGTTTGTTCAAAGGCGGCAGTTTTGGTATTGGGCCAACATTGTTTCAATCAGGGGTTTTCCGTCCGCAAGTCAAACCGTATAAGACACAAGGCTTGTTCGCTGTCGGCGCTTCTGTGCATCCGGGCGGCGGCATTCCAATCGTCATGCAAGGAGCGAAACTAATGGCCGAGCAAGTCCAAAGCGAGGTCGCCAGTGAAGGGAGCGGTCAACAATGGAAGTAAGGGAAGCTTACGATTATTGTGAAAAAGTCATTGCTGTCAATTCCAAAAGCTTTTATAAAGCCTTTTCGCTTTTATCGAAAGAAAAGCGAAAAGCGGTTTGGGCAGTTTATGCATTTTGCCGTTTCGCAGACGATATTGTGGATGAAGGGGATCGACCTGTTGAAGAATTAGCGAAATTCGAGCAAGAGTTTCGATTGTTTTTAACAGGCGATTACAATCAAGAAAATCCGGTGTGGGTCGCGCTCGCTGATGTGTTCCGAAATTATGAGATGGATGCAGAAGCCTTTTCTTGTTTATTAAGAGGGCAAGAAATGGATTTGGCTTTCAGCCGCTATGAAACGATTGAGGATTTACTCGATTATTGTTATCACGTTGCAAGCAGTGTCGGACTGATGTTGCTGCCAATTTTGGCACCAGGCAAGTCATCCGTCCTAAAAGATGGCGCAATTTCACTTGGCTATGCAATGCAGCTCACCAATATTTTGCGCGACGTCGGTCAAGATTTGAAGATAGGGCGCATCTATTTGCCGACGGAAGTTTTGCATAAACACCGTCTTGCTGACTCCGATTTGTATACCGAACAAGTCAGTGGAGAGTTTGTCGAAGTTTGGGAAGATCTTGCCAAACAGGCCGAATATTTTTATGAACAAGCTTTTGAAACCATTCATGAATATCCCTTGTCTTCGCGCATTGCTGTCAAAGGGGCAGGGCTAGTTTACCGGGAGATTTTATCGACCATTCGTGACAAGCATTATAATGTATTTAAAGAAAAGCATTTTGTACCCGATGCATCCAAACAAGCCATCTTGGCTGGTTTATAAATAATAAAAGGCTTCAGCGCTGGCATTTGCGCTGAAGCCTTTTATTTATGTTCTTTAATGATGCGCCGCGCTAAGTTTTGTCCACCCATGGTCACAATGGGCGAGCCGCCTCCAGGATGTGTGCTGCCGCCGATAAAATACAAATTGGAAATGTCCGGGCTAGCGTTTGCGGGTCGTAAAAATGCATCTGCTTTTTTATGTGAAGAAGGGCCATAAAGCGCACCTCGCCAAGAACCGAACTTTTCATTAATAAATGAAGGAGTGAAAACTTTTTCTACGGCGAGACGACTGCGGATTTCTACACCGTAACTTTCCAAAAAATCGTAGATCCGTTCTTTGTATTGTTCAGGGTCGATTTGCAGCTGTCCTTCTTTTGTCAGGGCAGGTGCGTTGACAAGGATGAACAAATTGCTGCCATCCGGTGAGACGGAAGGGTCGGTATAAGAGGAATTGCTGACATAAACTGTCGGGTTGTCGCTGTATCGCTGTTGATCGAATAAATCGTTAAATTCCTGCCGATAATCATTAGAAAAGAACACATTATGATGTTTGAGTTCTGACGCATGCTCTGTAAGTCCGGCTGTTATGACGAATGCAGAAATAGAAGGTTCGAAGCGTGCGGCTTTATCATCTGGAAATGACGGGCGTAATTTTTGGTCCACCAATTCGGGATAAGCGCTTAGAAGATCGCCGTTTAAAATCACCAGGTCAGCATCCACTACTTCCCCATCCGCCAATTCTACACCGTTAACGGCCCCGTTATTCACCCGTATCCGTTGTACAGCAGCTTCGGTCTGCAGTACAGCCCCATTTTTTCTTGCCACAGCGGCAAATGCTTCTGCGATTCGAACGTTGCCGCCTTTCGTATAGTAAACGCCTTCGGCTAGTTCGAGATGCGCAATCATTGCAAAAGTGGCAGGTGCTTTATACGGTGAAGATCCGATATATGTTGCGTACCGGCCGAGCGCTTGAAGTAAATTCGGATGTGAAAAATAGCGCCGGAAAAAATGATCCATTGTTTCCAAAGGTCTAACGCGCAACAGCGCGCTTCCAAGAGAAGGGGAAAGGTAATCGCGCCAAGATTTGAAAGTGGCAGGGAAGAAAAAGCGTTCTGATAATTGATATAGACGATGAATCTCTTCTAGAAACCTAGGATACGCTGCAGCATCGGGTTCAGAAATATTGGCAATTTCGGTTGCCATTATTTCTGGATTTGATGAAAACTCAATTGTCGAGCCGTCAGGGAAAAAATTACGTGTATGGGATTCGAGTGGCAAAAGTTCAAAAAAATCTTCGGCGCGCTCTCCAGTCTGTTCAATAATCCCGTTGAAAACATTCGGCATCGTAATGGTATTCGGTCCGAAATCGAACGAATAATTGCCGAGTGATACAGGCATTAATTTGCCGCCAAGATGGCTATTTTGTTCGTATAAATGCACTTGAAATCCGGCGTGCGCAAGTGTGACAGCGGATGAAAGACCGCCGAGGCCGCCACCGATGATGATCACTTTTTTCATGAATACTGCCTGCCTTTCCAGGAATACGGTTTTTTCCGCCATGCTTTCCACATTGAATGTAGAAGTACGGCGATCATAGTTGCTGCTTGGGCAGGCATTAAGAAAGCCAAGTGCCAGCGCTGACGTGTCAAAAGCATCACATAAAGCTGCTGCAGCACAGTTAATGCATAGGGCACGATAAACCATGGATTTGCAGAAAATACACCGTAGATCAATAGGAATATGGGGGCTACATAGAATGTCAGGTAGAACAAGCTGAGCATGGCCGCCATAAATGGTGACCGACCGATGCCAGTATAACTGTTTTTCAAAAAACCTTCCCAAACGTCATGGTTTGTATCGTACATGCGGCAACGTACAGATTGTGTAATATTGGCCAATAACATTTTCGAACCTGAAGCTTTCATCGATCGGGCAATATGAACATCTTCTACAAGAGAAGTCGCCACCGCTGCATGACCGCCAATGTGATCGTATGCGAGACGTTCGAACATCATCCACATGCCATTGGCTGCAGTCGTAGCTGCAATATTCGTGCGGTTCGCCACCGCTAGTGGAAGGTGGAAAAGGACAACGAAATGTTGCATCGGCACCAATAACTTACTTAAAAATGGCGGCACATCAAATGCCGGAAAACCAGATAATAATTTAGCATCGCGTTGCTGCATTAAAGCCAATGACTGAGCGAAAGCGTTTGGAACAAAACGAATGTCGGCATCGATAAAGATTAGGTAATCGCCAATGGCATGTTGTTGCAATTGGTGGCACGCGTGGACTTTCCCCACCCAACCAGCCGGCAGTTCAGAGCCTTGCAAAAGCGTGAAACGGGCGTCTCCTGCAGTTAAGCGAGAGAGAAGTTCGCCTGTCCGGTCGGTGGACTGATCATTTAAAATGACGAATTCCATATTCGGATAGTCGGCTGCTTTCAAACAATTGATCAATACTTCAACGTTCTTTTCTTCATTGCGCATTGGAACGAGCACGGAAATAACCGGGTTTGAAGAAAGATTAGTTTTTGACGGCAGTGAGGGAAGAAAAAAACTATTAAAGACGGTCCATAATAGAAAGATGGAAAGTGCGGCGATCAAGATGAACATACCTATTTCCCTCTTTTCAATAAGTCTTCGAATGCCGCGGTATCTTCTGCCACGACGAAACTTTTTAATCGATCCAGCTGTAGGGTGGAAAGTTGTTCAATTTCAGATGTGAACTCTTTGCGGTCTTTACCGGAAAGGTCTTTTAAGTGGAAAGGTGAGCCTTGCAACATCCAAACTTCCGGTTTTTGAACACGGCGGAATGCATAATAAAAACTCAACGGAATAACCGGAATGTCAGGACAGCGCTCCATTAAATACGTAATCCCGGCACTGAAATTTAGCGGTCTTTTTTCTTGATGGAACTCGTCGCCTTGAGGAAACAATACAACGGATTTTCCACTATTCAACAATTGTTCCGCATATTGCAGCGAAGCAAGAATATCTTTTGGTTTAGCGCGGTTAATAGAAAATGCGCCAAGAAAGCGGAAAAAATTGTACTGCACCAATCCTTTTTCATCCATCATCATGTGGATATCATGCTTCCAGACGGTTCGGTTCAAAAAGAAGAATAGGAGACCATCCCACCAAGAACTATGATTGGCGATGAATATCACCGGATTGGCAGAAGGCTTGTGAAGGCCGAGTCCTAATAAACTTGAAAAAGATCTGCGGAGGAGCGGATTCAAATACAATTCGAACCCTCTATCGAATAATGGGATTTTTTTCGCTGGAATCATAATGGCCTCCTTTTCCATGCCCATGCTGTAAACGCGAAAGCAAGGACTGACGTAAGTGCTGCTGCAAGCCATAAGCCACCCAATGCACCAAGCCATACGAACATAGCGGTGATCAGTATGTATAAATAGGCCATTCGTTTTTCGAGAATCGAGGATCTTATTTGAATACGATGTTTTTTCATGAGCCAGTCAATCAGGAGGTGAAGAATAAAAGCGACGATAAACCAGCCAGTAAAATTGGTCCACGGAATACCATGATAAACCCCGGTATCTTGCCAAATCCAATATTCCTTTAACAGGAATGCGACAGGGTCGATGATCAGGTCGATAATGACAGCGCCGGCACCGCCAACAACAGCATATAAAATGCCGCCAGAAGGTACAATCCAACGAGCCAGCACATGGGTTGTCGCCATCACCATCAACCAAGCAAAGCCAATGGCAATCGGAACGCCAAATAAATTAGGTGCGAAACTCGCAGTGTAATCATAAGAACCGAAGAGGAAATCTGTACCTGCGCCAGCTCCTTCAACGATAAATGTAAAGAGAAAAATAAAGAGACTGAGTGAAATGCCAATAGTCTTTCCGAATTGCTTATAAAAATAAAGGAAGCCGAGTGTGCCGGCAAGTATTAAAAAGAAGGCATTTGCCCATTCCAGCCACCAAGGCAATAAGTCAAAACTCAATAGTACAATGCCGATGCTGTACCATATTAAAAATAACCAGAAAATCCGATCTTGCCACGTCACATTGATCCACTCCGATAATAATATTATACAATTATTATACAATACCTATTTTTTAATGCATCTCTAAACGTTTTAAAGACTCATTCTCTAAGTTCTATTTCGGTTTTCTAAACCAAAATCCTTTAAAAAAGGGAAAATGTGAAAAAATCAGGTTTACATTGTAAAGAAAAAGGGAATTTTTTCTGAGAACTTATCTGTCGAAGCATTTCCTGCATAAAAACCCTTCAGAACATGGAATTTCCGTATTGCCCACTTAAGCCACCCTCTTTTATAGACGTAGCAACCCTTAGCGACCCTCAAATATACATAATAATTGCATAAAAAATATTAAAATATGATTAAATTTAAGGTAAATTGAATAAATATAAATGAATGTTTACCTAGAATATTCAGTAAAGTCTTGCAGGATTCCCTGCAAGCAAGTATACTTTTTATAGGTATTTGAGTAAGTTCTTGTTTGGGGGCGGTGATCGTGCAGGAAATACTGCGCAAAGTAGCAGGAGCTTATAAGGATTTTAGCTCCGGGCAAAAAAAAGTGGGAGACTTGTTCGTGCAAGAACCCATTTTCCTGGCATTTTCATCTGCCTTAGAAGTGGGGAAACGAGTGGATGTCAGTGAATCGACGGTAATTCGTTGGACACAGAAATTGGGTTACAAGGGATATGCTGAATTTCAGCAAGTGATTCAGCGGAAATTAGCAGAAGAAAGACTGGTGCAGGCGGAAGAGGAAATGCTTCAACCAGAGATTGACCAATCTTTTTTGGAAAACTTACTGGATGCGGATATTTTGAGCATCGTCAAATTGAAGCAAACGATCGATGAAGAAAAGTTGCTGCAAGTAGTCGACATCATCAGTTCTGCGAAGCATATTTACGTTACCAGCAACTTCTTTGATTTCGGATTAGCGCACTGGTTTTCAGGATGGCTGAATACAACGCTCGGGCAGACAGAAATGATGATGTCTTCTGAAGGGCAATATTACAGTCAGTTAGCCAAAGTCAATGAAGGCGACATTTTGATTGCCTTTGCATTTCCGCGCTACACACGGGTGCTCATTGAGACACTCAAAGCAGTGAAAGAGCGCGGAGCGCAAGTGATTGTGCTGACGGATTCTACGGATTCACCTGCTGGCGAATTTGCGGATACTTTGTTGCCGGTTTCATTGAATTCCAACTTGAATATCGATTCCTATACCGCGGTTCACGCGCTATTGTCTTCTATCATGCGCTTCGTCTACGTAAAAGAGCATGCCAAAGTAAAAGGTAATTTGACGAGAATCGAAGAAATCTACAAAGAGAAAGACGTGTTTTTGTAAAAAAGGACGCTCAACTTACTGGCAAGTCCCGAAACGCTTATGCGCTTTGGTCAATCATAATCAACGAAAAGGGGAGAATAATATGAAAAAGAAATTATCGTTTTTAGGTGTAATTCTATCAGCAGGGATGCTTATGACAGCTTGCGGAGGTTCAGACGACTCGTCCGGTTCGGAAGGATCAAGTGAAGGCGGAAGCGGTTTGGATTTAGTGGAGGAAGGAAAGTTCACGACAGCTTCAAGTGGTCTTTATAAACCTTTTAACTTTACTGAAGGCGGAGATTTGACAGGTTTTGATATTGATATCAGCAATGCATTATCAGAAGAAATGGGTCTTGAACCAAATCCAATTACAACACCTTGGGAAACAATCATTCAAGGGTTAACGACGAATCGTTTTGATGCAATCATCGGATCGATGGCGATTACAGAAGAACGCGAAAAACAAGTTTCCTTCTCGGATCCATACTATTACTCAGGTGGTGTAATTTTTGTACGTGCTGGTAATACAGAAATCACTTCTGAAGAAGATCTTAAAGGCGCGAAAATTGGCGTAGTTGGACAAAGCACATACGATACAGCAGCACAAAAATACACAGATGATATCCAGTACTACAATAGTGACGTTGTGGCGTTGCAAGATTTAGCAATTGAAGGACGTTTGGATGCTGTTATCACTGCAGACGTAGTCGGATTTGAAGCGCAAAATGCAGGACTTGAAATTGAAATGGTCGGCGATCCGTTATGGATCGAGCAAGCTGCTGTTGCAGTGAACAAAGACGACGAAGAATTGCTTGCTGAAGTGAACAAAGCACTAGCTGCAATTATCGAAAACGGTAAGTATGAAGAGATATCCGACAAATGGTTTGGCCGTAACCTCCTTGATGTAGATCTTGAAGGAGTCGAGATCCTCAAGTAATGATTTGGGATAGGGAGGAATGTCGTCTATGTTAGAATTATTTTCAACAGTATATGAAGTATTTATGCGAACCTATCCAGGTTTCCTAAGAGCGACAGTCGTCACGCTGCAATTGACTGCGATCGGTGTCATCTTAGGGACAGTAATCGGTTTAGTATTCGCTTTAATGAAAATTTCAGGTTCAAAAATCTTGCAAGGGATTGCGAACTTGTATATCACGGTCATCCGGGGAACACCGCTGATTGTGCAAATCATGTTCTTGTATTTCGGGATCGTAGAAATTTACACAATGGATAATTTCTGGGCAGGCGCCATCGCCCTAGGTGTCCATAACGGTGCCTATATTGCGGAGATTTTCCGCGGTGCCATTCAAGGCGTGGATCCTGGGCAACGTGAAGCGAGTATGTCGCTTGGTATGAATCGGAAGCAAACAATGCAGCGAATTGTCTTTCCACAAGCTTTGCGCCGCTCGATTCCGCCGCTTGGCAACCAGTTTATCATCACATTGAAAGATTCATCTTTGGTTTATATCATCGGGGTGTCGGAAATATTCTCGCTCGCGAACCGCGAAGCGGCACAGTCTTTCCAGCCGTTTGAATCTTTCCTGGTTGTAGCACTCTATTACCTAGTACTCGTAATGATCTTTACGTACCTATTGCGTTTGTACGAAAATAAACTCGATGTAGACAAAGCCTAAGGAGGGGTAAACATGATAATCGGAGAAAATATACACAAATCCTTTGGCGATCTGGAAGTGTTAAAAGGCGTTGATCTGCATGTGAAGCCTCAAGAGGTTGTCGTTCTGGTCGGTGTCAGTGGATCCGGAAAAAGTACGCTTCTCAGATGTTTCAACTTTTTAGAAATGATCAATAGCGGAAAAATCACAATTGACGGTCATACCATTGACCCGAAAAAAGAGAATTTAGCGGAAATCCGGGCAGAAGTCGGAATGGTTTTCCAACATTTCAATTTGTTCCCGCATAAAACCGTATTGGAAAACGTCATCGAAGCACCGGTTACGGTGAAGAAAATGAAAAAAGCAGAAGCGAAAAAGCTCGGAATGGAGCTTTTGAAAAAAGTAGGTCTTGAAGATAAGGCGGATGTTTATCCAAGCAAACTTTCCGGTGGTCAAAAGCAACGAGTTGCAATTGCGCGATCGCTTGCGATGAAGCCAAAAGTTATGCTGTTTGATGAACCTACCTCTGCACTCGATCCAGAATTGGTCGGGGAAGTTTTGCAAGTTATGAAACAACTTGCAGAAGAAGGCATGACGATGGTTGTCGTGACACATGAGATGAAGTTTGCGAAAGAAGTAGCGGACCGCGTCATCATGATTGACCAAGGCACCATCATCGAATCGGCGGATCCGGAAACGTTCTTCGGAAACCCGCAACACGAACGGACAAAACAATTTATCCAATTGGTTGAATAAACCAGATACGCTGATCAAGCCAGAATTCGTATACATGCGGATTCTGGTTTTCTTATGTCCTTAAAACGCCTTAATTTGTCAAAAAACCGTCCAGGTAGTATAGTGAATAGCAAATTCATTGTAGAGGGGTTTCGTATGGGCAGAGTGACCAGGAAAGTGGAAATTTTACACGCGGCATCAAAAATTGTAAGTGAGAAAGGGATTTTCAATCTAACTTTGGAGGCAACAGCGGCAGAAGCGGGCGTCAGCAAAGGTGGACTTCTGTATCATTTTCCGTCAAAGGAAGCATTGGTGCAAGGGATGGTCGAGCATCTGGCGGAAAATTACCGCGAAAAGATTGCAACTTCGGCGCATGAATCTCAGTTAGAAAAAGGGAAGTGGATTACATCGTACGTCGATGTGACATTCAATAATCCTTATAAAAAGACAGATATGAACTCCGGGTTGCTTGCAGCAAAAGCTGTAAACGAAGAATTATTAAATCCGATTCGTGATCTTTACATGGAGTGGCAAATGGCAATTGAAAACGATGGGATTGATCCTGTGAAAGCAACGATTATTCGGCTTGCGACTGACGGGATTTGGCTGAACGAACTTTTTGATCTCAACCAATTGACCGATGAAAAGAAAGGAGCGATTTATAAAAAGTTGATTTCTTGGGCAAGTGAATAATTAGGAAGAAAATCACGTTATCTTCGGATAGCGTGATTTTTTTTGTGAAAAAAGTCGAGTATTTTCCTTAGTCCAGAAGCCTTTTAAACTAAGGGTGGAGAGCAATTTATAAAGAAAAATTGAAAAAGGACGCGGTTGGAAAATCAAAAAGAGCCTTGAAACGATACCGTCCAGATGGTACAGTTTAAAGTGTCGAAAAAAACAAAAAAATTATAAATAAATAATACATAAAAAGAATGAGTCGATAGAATCAAAATTTAGAGGTGAAAAATTCTTGAAACACAAAATTATGTTAACAGCTGCCGTAACAGGTGCCGGCGATACGACGGCCAAAAGCAGTTACGTGCCGGTTACGCCTAAAGAAATAGCCGAATCGGCAATCGAATCGGCAAAAGCGGGAGCGACTGTGGCGCATGTTCACGCACGAGATCCTAAAACTGGCGGCATCAGCCATGACTTGAACCATTATAGAGAAATTGTCGAGCGGATCCGTGAGTCGGAAACGGATGTCATCATTAACATCACGTCAGGCGGGGGTGGAGATTTCATCCCGAATCTAGCGAACCCTGCCATTGGCGGTGAAGGCACAGATATGCAAGTGCCGCGAGAACGACATGAACCTGTTGGCTCGTTATTACCGGAAATGTGCACACTTGATTGCGGCAGTGTCAATTTTGGGGACATGGTGTATATGAGCCCAACTGATTGGCTGCGGGAACAGGCAAAGCTGATTCAAGAAAGTGGAGTCAAACCCGAGCTTGAATGTTTCGATACCGGTCACCTGCGATTTGCTAAACAGTTGATCCATGAAGGATTGGTCGACGGCGACCCAATGTTCCAGTTTTGTCTGGGCATTCCATGGGGAGCGGAAGCGGACGAAGAAACTATGTTGTACATGAAAAATCGGTTGCCGGAAAATGCGCATTGGTCGGCTTTCGGCATTGGACGCATGCAAATGCCGATGTTGGAAATGGCCGCGCAGCACGGCGGCAATGTCCGGGTCGGACTTGAAGACAACCTTTATTTAGATAAAGGCGTATTCGCGACGAACGAACAGCTTGTCGAACAAGCGGTAAAAAGATTGCGTGAAGCCGATATTGAAGTGATGACGCCTGCTGAAGCCAGAATCCATTACCAACTGAGAAATCCATACGGAGGTAATGAATCATGAGTCGAGAAAATCATGGAATACAAAATGTAGCAGTAGTCGGAACCGGCGTAATTGGCAACGGCTGGATTGCCCGTTTCTTGGCAAATGGCTTTGATGTTATCGCTTACGATCCTGCCGAAGGCGCAGAAGAGCGGACAAAAAAAGCGATCGCACAAGCATGGCCGTCCTTGGAGAAGTTAGGATTGGCGGAAGGCGCAGAACAAGGCCGCGTCACTTTTAAAGAGACGATTGAAGAGGCAGTCCGTGAAGCCGATTGGATTCAGGAAAATGTGCCGGAACGTGAAGCATTGAAGAAATCGGTATTGGAAGAGATCGACCGACACGCCAAACCGGAAGCCATCATCGGCTCAAGTACATCAGGCATAGTACCGAGCATTCTTCAAGAAGGCTTAGAGCATCCACAACGGCTGATTGTCGCCCATCCGTTCAACCCGGTATATATTTTACCGCTCGTTGAACTGGTCGGCGGAAAACAGACGGATGCAGCGAACGTGGAGCGTGCCCGCGTATTCTTCGAAGAGATTGAAATGAAGCCCTTGGTTATCCAAAAGGAAATCGAAGGACATTTGGCGGATCGCTTGATGGAAGCCTTATGGCGCGAAGCATTGCATATGGTCAATGACGGGGTGGCGACCACCGAAGAAGTTGATGCCGCCATCGTTTACGGTGCAGGACTGCGCTGGGCACAAATGGGACCATTTATGACCTTCCATTTGGCAGGCGGAGAAAAAGGCATGCGCCACATGCTTGATCAATTCGGACCGGCATTAAAGCTTCCGTGGACCAAACTTGTAGCTCCTGAACTGACGGATGACTTAAAGGAAAAAGTCATTGACGGTTGTGAAAGCCATGCGGGGGATACAAGCATTGCTGAACTTGAAAACAAACGCAATGAGTTTTTAGTGGAATTGCTGGATTTAGTAGAATCCTATTGGCCCGAATCGAAAGCCGCTGAAACCTCCTTGAAAAATTGAGGTTTCAAAAGGGGGATTTAAAAGTGAACTACCAATTTTCAGTCGAACCAGACTGGGTCGATTACAACGGCCATATGAACGATGCGGCGTATGCCAAAGTTTTCAGCTTGGCTACCGATCTTTTTATTGAAACGATCGGATTGGATGCAGTAGCTCGAAAAAATTACGACTACACGTTTTTTACATTGGAAACACATCTTTGTTACTTAAAGGAAGCTCATAAAGGTGATGCGCTGACTCTTTTGCCGCAATTGCTGGACAGTGATGCCAAACGCCTCCATGTCTTTTTCGAAATGAAAAACACAGTGGGAGACCTAGTGGCGACAAGTGAACAAATGCTGATGGGCATGAATACCGAACTTGGCAGACCGGAACCATTCCCGCAGCCTGTCGCCCAAGCAGTAGAAAAGATTCAAGATGAACATAAAAAGCTGGACTTGCCAAAACAGGCCGGCCGAACGATCGGAATCCGGCGATAAGCCGGACCAGAAGAATAGAGGAGAATATGGATGAAAAAGATTGAAGTGAATAACTTAACAAAAATCTTTGGTTCAAATCCCCAACAAGGACTGAAACGTTTGAAGAGTGGAGAACAGAAAGAAGACATCTTGGCGAAGACCGGCATGACAGTCGGAGTCAACCAAGCATCCTTTTCTGTTGAACCAGGTGAATTTTTTGTCATCATGGGGCTATCGGGAAGCGGGAAATCGACGTTGATCCGCTTGATCAACCGTTTGATCGAACCGACTGACGGCGAAGTGCTGATCGATGGCGAAGACATTACGAAGATGGACAAAAACGAGCTGATCAAAGCAAGACGTGAAAAGCTCGGCATGGTGTTCCAGCAGTTCGGGTTATTCCCGCACCGCACGGTATTGGAAAATGTAGCATACGGCTTGGAAATACAAGGCGTTAAAAAAGAAGAGCGCAATAAGCGTGCCCAAAAATCAATTGAAGACGTTGGATTGCAAGGCTATGAAAAAAGCTATCCGAAAGAATTGAGCGGCGGCATGCAGCAACGCGTTGGACTGGCGCGAGCCTTGGCGAACGATTCGGATATCTTGCTGATGGATGAAGCGTTCAGTGCGCTGGATCCGCTAATCCGCAAAGAGATGCAAGACGAATTATTGAATCTGCAAAACAAACTGGGCAAGACGATTTTATTCATCACCCATGATTTGGATGAAGCGCTGAAACTCGGCGACCGCATTGCCATCATGAAAAATGGTGAAATCGTGCAGATTGGAACGGCAGATGAAATTCTGGAAAATCCAGCAAACGAATACGTTTCGAATTTTGTTAAAGACGTGGATCGCTCTAAAATCTTGATGGCGTCCCATGTTATGAAAAAGCCGATTGTCCATATCGCGGACAAGAGCGGGGCGCTTGCAGCAGTGAAGAAAATGGAAGACGCGGGTGTATCGAGTATTTTCGTAGTCGATAAATTCAATGTCCTCCAAGGGTTGCTGACGATTGACGCGGCTATCAAAGCTTATAAAGAAAGCGCGCCAATCGGAGAGAGACTGATTAAAGACATCCAAAGCATCTCACCAGATACGCCATTGAATGATCTTTTTGGAATTGCTGTAGAAGCCAAATACCCATTGGCAGTTATTGAAAATGATAAACTCCTGGGAATCGTTTCACGCGTCTCCATTCTCTCAGGACTGGTTCTGGGGAAAGATGAGGTGGTGCCTGTATGAATTATTTCAACCTTCCGCTCGAACAATGGGCAAATGATTTCGTAGACGGCTGGCTCCTACCGGTCACGGGTGAATTTTTCGGAGCCATCAGCAATGGCTTGCGCACATTTGTAGATGCGATGACAAGCTTTTTGATTGCCATTCCCCCAGAATTACTGACTGTTTTGTTGGTGGTGCTGGCTTGGAAAATTGCCGGAAAAGGTGTCGCATTGTTTGCGCTTCTAGGCAGCTTCTACCTTGGCTCGGTCGGTTTATGGGAATCGGCCATGCAGACAGTGGGAATCGTCATGGTTTCCACCTTTATATCGGTCCTTATCGGCGTACCATTCGGCATTCTTGCCGCAACGAATAAGACGATTGCGAACATTGTACGGCCATTACTGGATTTCATGCAAACATTGCCGAGTTTTGTTTATTTGATTCCTGCAATTTTACTATTCGGTCTTGGAAACGTACCGGCAGTCATTGCCACATTTGTTTTTGCGACGCCTCCGGCAGTCCGGATGACGACGCTGGGTATCCAGCAAGTACCGGCAGACGTTGTCGAAGCTTCTAAAGCATTCGGCTCGACGAAATGGCAATTGCTTTCTAAAGTCCAGCTGCCACTGGCGACGCCTTCCATCATGGCAGGTATTAACCAAACGATGATGCTGGCTTTATCGATGGCGGTTATCGCTTCGATGATTGGCGCTCCTGGCTTGGGGTCAGTTGTTCTACAAGGAATTTCAACCGTAAATGTCGGCCTTGGCTTGACTGGCGGTTTAGGAATTGTGGTCCTCGCTATTATTATGGACCGTATCACGCAAGGATTTGCACAAAAACTTTAAAAAAATGAAAAGAGGAAATCGATTATGAAAAAATTATTATTAACAGCTACGATTCTTTTATTGGCATTATTGGCAGCAGCTTGTTCTTCTGAAACTTCAGAGACAGAAGAAGGCACAGCGGATGCATCTCAGAAAACCATTACATTTGGTGTAACGCCTTGGACGAGCACAGTGCCTCCAACTAAAATTGCCGGCTTGATTTTGAAAGACATGGGCTATGAAGTAAAAGAAACAGAAGCGGATGCTGGAAGTGTTTACATGGGTCTTTCACGCGGAGACGTTGATGTATTCATGGACGCTTGGGTTCCGATGCACCAAAATTACTTGGACAAATTTGAAGGCAAAATCGAAAGCACTTCTGTAAGCTATCCTGAAGCCAACACAGGTTGGGTAGTTCCTGAATATATGGAAGACATCAATTCACTTGAAGACTTGAAAGGCCGTGAAGGCGAATTCAACAATGAGTTTTATGGCATTGAAAAAGGCGCAGGCGCTTCTCTAGAAAGTGATGAAATTATCAAAGCTTACGAATATGACTTCACGCAAGTCAACTCATCAGAAGGCGGCATGCTTGCTCAAGCACAACGCTTGATGGAACAGGAAAAACCAGTGGTGTTTTATGGCTGGAGACCGCATACAATGTTCAATAAATTCGATATCAAAGTGTTGACGAACGAAAAAGGATTCTTTGAAACTTCATCAGTTGAAGTTATCACAAACAGCGAGTTGAAAGAAAATGCGCCAGAAGCTTATGAATTCCTAAGCAACTGGAACATCACAATCGATGAAGTTGAAAACATGATCGTGAAGATTGAAGAAGGCGGCGATCCGACTGCTGTCGCTCAAGAATGGATCGATAATAACCCTGAAAAAGTAGCAGAAATGAAAGGCGAATAATATATTGTCCGGGACTTCCAGTTGAATGGAGGTCCCGGATTTTTTATGTCGAATCAAGGTGTTAGAAGCGGATTTGAATTAGAGAGGATGAGAAGATGAGAAGATGGAGTTGATCAAACCTCGTTCGGAATAATAGATTATTAACTTATCTAACGCACTGAAAAATCCCAAGCTGTTTAAGCGAGGGATTTTTTTTATGTTTTAAAGTAAGTATAAGTATAGGGGCCCTCGAGACGCTTCGGACTTGCCCAGAATGGCAAAGGGCGCCATTCAAGCCAAGTCTTCCAGCGCTTGTCGGGCCTACCGAGGCGCTTCCGCTTCTCTGGTTGTCTAGCTCCGGCGTTCAGATTCTCGGGGTCATAAGTCGCCTCGGCTGTGCGGCAAAGAACGCCGCTTCGCCAATTCGCCTTAAGCCCGTCGAATCTACACGGACGCCTGCGTTTTTCTTGATGTCCAGCTCCAGCGCCTAGGCCCTCGAGACGCTTCGGACTTGCCCAGAATGGCAAAGGGCGCCATTCAAGCCAAGTCTTCCAGCGCTTGTCGGGCCTACCAAGGCGCTTCCGCTTTTCTTGTTACCAATCGATTTTTTCTGGGTAGTCGGCTTTGATTTGGATTTCGTGTATTTCTTTTTTGTCTGGGTTTGCGGCTGCGAGTACTTGCTTGCGGAATGCGTTATAGTCGCCGTCCTGTGCAGCGATTTTCATCGCGACTGTAGACAATGCGCTTTCCCGCTGTTGTTTCGGCATATCGATGAATTTCAAATTGAGAAAATCGATGTATTGAACCGCATAGCCGCTGACAGGAGCGGACTGGCTGAATGTCTGCATAATGACTCGGTATTCTTCATCCGGCACTTGCCCTTGAAGGCAATCGAGGACAAGTGATTGGAAATGGGTAATAACATGCACTTCCGGCTCCCAGTCAGGGAATGTGGATTTTTCACGATGCATACGGATGAAATCCTTTAATGCGAGGGCCATGTATAGTATTTCTGGCCATAACACTTCTGTAGAAAAATAAATATTTTTATCAGACGAGATAAAGCTATTCTGTTTTTTTACGTGCGGAGTCAAGCCGTTATAGACTCTTTCAATGTTGCGTTCGCCAAGAGCGGCTTGACGAATTGCGTGGGAAACACCAAGGATTCGGGTTCTTGATCCGGTGTAATGATGGTATTTGTTTTCATTGCCGATTACATGATAGATTGCTTTGTTCAATTCTTCGAGATCGAAATAATCGCCGCTAATCTTGACGCCTGCATGGTTAGGTGTATTCTGTAATGTCAGCATAAATCTGTCTCCTATCGTTTCGGTTTGTAATCGAGGTCGCGGAACAGTTGGTTGCGTTCTTCATCTGTCAGGTCCCGCCATTCTCCTGTTGGCAAGCCGCCAAGGTGAATGTTCATAATGCGCACCCGTTTCAAATCGCGCACTTCGTAGCCAAGCGCTTGGCACATGCGACGGATCTGCCGGTTCAGTCCTTGACGAATGGTTAGACGGAATGTGAACTTTGAAATTTTCTCCGCTTTGGCTGGCAAAGTTTTTGTATCGAGAATTTCGACGCCTTCTGCCATTTTTTTTAAGAAAGATTCTGTAACCGGCATATCGACTTTGACGATATATTCTTTTTCGTGCTCATTTTCAGCGCGCAAAATTTCATTGACGACGTCGCCGTCATTTGTCAGCAAAATTAAACCTTCTGAATCTTTATCCAATCTTCCAACATGGAAGATGCGCAAAGGATGATTGACGAAATCGACGATATTGCCTTCGATATGACGCTCAGTTGTGCTCGTAATGCCAACTGGCTTGTTGAGGGCGATGTAAACATATTCCTCTTGCGGCTGCTCGATGATTTTGCCATCTACACGAACCACATCGTTCGATCCGACTTTGCTTCCCAGTTCTGCAGGCTGGTCATTGATTGTAACGCGTCCTGCTTCGATGAATTTATCGGCGCCACGACGTGACGTGATACCTGTTTCGCTTAAAAATTTATTGATTCGCATATATAAAATCCCTTCATTCCCATATTTCTTATCTATGTAAATAGTATACCCTCCAGGCCGGAGAAACAAAACGATGTATAGATTGTCTAAATTTTTCGAAAAGGCTTGCAATTTTCTAACTCTTTTGACAATATAGAAGGGAAGCTGTTTCTTGATGTGCAGCGTTCTTTTGTAAGAGAGATGTAAGCGCATACAAGGATGGTACACAAAGATAAAGGGAGGAAACAGAATGGTAATGGAATATGCAAAACCAAACACGCAAGGTGCTAAACACTCTTTCAAAGAAAGGTACGAAAATTACATAAATGGTGAGTGGCGGGCTCCGGCGAATGGTCAGTATTTTGATAATGTTTCTCCAGTAACCGGCAAAAAATTCACAGAAATAGCGCGTTCGACAGCAGAAGACGTAGAAGCTGCACTTGATGCGGCGCATGCAGCAAAAGATGCATGGGGCCAAACGTCAACAACTGTCCGCTCAAATATATTATTAAAAATTGCAGACCGCATGGAAGAGAACTTAGAGCTATTGGCAGTCGCTGAAACATGGGATAACGGGAAAGCTGTTCGTGAAACTTTAAATGCCGATCTTCCGTTAGCGATTGACCATTTCCGTTATTTCGCAGGTGTTATTCGTGCACAAGAAGGTTCGATTAGCCAAGTGGATGAAGATACAGTTGCTTATCATTTCCATGAGCCTCTAGGCGTTGTAGGTCAGATTATTCCGTGGAACTTCCCATTGCTTATGGCAGTTTGGAAGCTTGCGCCTGCACTTGCAGCAGGAAACTGCGTCGTATTGAAACCTGCAGAGCAGACTCCAGCGAGTATTCTTGTGTGGGCTGAACTAGTAGGCGATTTGATTCCACCAGGTGTCTTGAACATTGTAAACGGGTTCGGCTTAGAAGCCGGTAAACCGTTGGCTTCAAGCCCGCGCGTTGCGAAAGTGGCATTTACAGGTGAAACAACAACGGGCCGTATGATCATGCAATACGCATCGCAAAACTTGATTCCGGTGACATTGGAGCTTGGCGGAAAATCGCCGAATATTTTCTTCAAAGACATCATGGATGAAGACGATGCATTCTTGGATAAAGCAATTGAAGGATTCGTGATGTTTGCTTTGAACCAAGGCGAAGTATGTACGTGTCCATCTCGTGCATTGATTCATGAAGACATTTACGATGAATTCATGGAACGTGCATTGAAGCGTGTTGCTGAGATCAAAATCGGAAATCCGCTTGACCCTGAAACAATGATGGGTGCTCAGGCTTCTCAAGAACAAATGGAAAAAATCATGTCATACATGGACATCGGTAAGCAAGAAGGCGCGGAAGTGCTGATTGGCGGAGACCGCAACGTTCTTGAAGGCGAATTGTCAGAAGGCTATTACATCAAGCCGACTGTCTTTAAAGGCCACAACAAAATGCGCGTATTCCAAGAAGAAATCTTCGGACCGGTTGTTTCGGTTACAACATTCAAAACAAAAGAAGAAGCGCTTGAAATCGCGAATGATACGCTTTACGGACTAGGTGCAGGAATTTGGACGCGTGACACGAATACGGCTTACCGTTTCGGCCGCGGCATCCAAGCGGGTCGAGTTTGGACAAACTGCTACCACCAATACCCTGCTCACGCAGCATTCGGTGGCTACAAAATGTCAGGTGTCGGACGCGAAAACCACAAAATGATGTTGGATCATTACCAGCAAACGAAAAACATGCTTGTGAGCTACAGCGAAGACAAGCTTGGGTTCTTTTGATCTAAGAAAGAAGGGATGAAGATGGTCGAACGTGTCATTGCAACAGAAGCAGCGCTTGAGCTGATTGAATTGCTGAAAACGAAGCACGGGCCGGTCATGTTCCACCAATCGGGAGGCTGCTGTGATGGCAGTTCACCGATGTGCTATCCGGTAGGCGATTTGTTTTTAGGCGATCAGGATGTGCAGCTCGGCGAAATCGGCGGCAGCAAATTCTATATGCATAAAAACCAATTTGACTACTGGAGCCATACACAGCTGATTATTGATGTTGTGGATGGGCGCGGGGGCATGTTCTCGTTGGAAGGCGTAGAAGGCAAGCGATTTTTAACCAGATCACGACCTTTTACCGCAGAAGAAACCAAAGAACTGCAACAGCAGGCATAGAAAAAACCGGGTGCTTCGGCATCCGGTTTTTTTGGTGCGAAAATTCGCTTGAAACCCTACAGAATAAGGTTTGATGATGGAAAAAAGAGCGTGAAAATGGTATGATAGAGGGACGAAAGGTGGTCATGAATTTGACGAAATTAGTTAACCGTGTTTCTCATGAACAAGCCAACCATGCAATTTCTTATGCTACCCATTCTCTAGTGACTGAAGGCTTTGATGTAACAAATGAGGATGAGAATTTTGTGAGGTCGGTGTTGACTGGTGAACGGACTGAAGCTCAATTTCACCGGGCCATCAAATCGAAATTTAATGTCTAAATATCAGCATAGCTCCATGTACTGTTACCCCGAGTCAGAGGTGCTGATCAATTTGTTCAATTTGACGGATGAAGAAAAGCTGAAAGAGCTGGAAAAAGTGTATACATTGTTCCGCTTGTCGGAGTTGCGCATTAAAACACCGACCGATCCGCTTGATAGGGAAGCTTTCTTGGAAATTCACCGATACATCCTGCAAGATATTTATCCATTTGCCGGCAAATTGCGGAAAGAGATGATTTCGAAAGGTTCGTCGTCTTTCGCGCACCCGAGATTCATCGATACGGAATTGCGCCGAATCTTTGCGGAGCTTGAACAAGAAAATTACTTGAAAAATTTGCCGCAAGACAAATTCATTCCACGCTTTGCGCATTATTTAGCGGAACTGAATGCCTTGCACCCATTCCGTGAGGGCAATGGTCGAACGGTGCGGGAATTTGCCCGCCAGCTTGCTTTTAACGCGGGATATCGCCTGGATTGGGAGCATATAGCGAAACCCGCTGAAATCATCAATGCGTTTGTGGATTCATTTAACGCCAACAATGCCAGACTTGAAAACTTATTGAGTGGCATTGTCCGTACATAAAAGCCTGTCCATTGAAATGGGCTGT
>JBFEIJ010000027.1:0-28924 GCA_041553775.1 Planococcus sp. (in: firmicutes) | reverse complement strand
TGATAGCGTAATACGCGTTTTACTTTTGCCGTCTCAATGGCATCCGGATTGGCTAACGCTTTAAGCACTAGGCCATCTAGTACGGCGGATAAACGTTCCGTTTCGACTTCGAGATCCACATTTTTGATCAATAGATTTAGAAGAGCTAAATAAGAAATCACATTCTTAGCTGCAGAATATGCAGCGTCTGGAATTGTATTCGTAAATTCATCCTCGTACAAAGCTGACATCTTCAAGTACAGCCTTACTGAAGTTTCAAGCATGTTTCCATCTTGTGATGGCAGCAGACAAAGCATGACGCGCAAGATTTTTTCTTTTGGCTGTAAATCGTCCTGGAAAATGGCGTCGATTTGTTCGGCAAGTCTTGCATGAACCAATTGATTTGCATATACCAATAATTCATTTTGCGAAGAAAAATAATAACGCATTGCACCGAGCGATATTCCTGCCTCCTTTGCAATATTTCTGGCTGACGCTTTTTGCATCCCTTGATCCAAAATAACTCTCCATGCGGCTTCAGCAATTGCTTGTTTTTGTTTTGGGTGATCGATTAGTTTTGGCATACATCCATTCTATCAGAATAATAGTAATTTTCAAACAATTTAATACAACTGTACTAAATTGTTTATTCCACTCTTTTTAATTTAATACAAGTGTATTGCCAAATAAGCTTCAGTTTTCCTCCGTTGTGGATAACCTGACCGACCTGTGGGTTTCTTTCCACAGCCGGACTTCACGAAGGATAAGCGCTATTATCACGTAAAAAACACCCTTAACTCCATTCCATGTATATGGATGAGAGCTAAGGGTGTTTTTTTGCTTCTTATCATACGCTTATTCCATTTTATTCTGAGTAAACAAGATGTTACTTTTCTCAAGCTTTTCCGGAGAGGCATCGAACGGAATACTGACTTGAAAAACAGTCCCCTCCCCTACCGTACTATCAACTTTTATTGTTCCGCCTTGAGCATCTACAATGGTTTTGGCAATGGACAAGCCAAGTCCATATCCACCTTCTTTGCGCGAACGTGCTTTGTCTGCACGATAAAATCGTTCAAAAACTTTGTTCCGATCTTCCGGTGTCATGCCAATGCCATTATCTGTAACAGTCATGACCAATTCACCCATCTTTTTTTTGTGTTTTACATCGATGGCTATGTTAACCATTCCGCCGACTGGCGTATACTTAATAGCATTTTCTGTCAAAATATACAGGACTTGCGTCAGTCGGTCGCTATCGCTTTTGACCAAAATTTTCTCTTCAGCTGTAAAAATTAGCCGAATATCTTTTTTAGCGCTCAACTCACTTAACGACGCAACAACTTGGGCTGCTGCCGGTCTGAAATTGAACCATTCTTTCTTTCCTTCAAGAACAGCTTGCTCCGAATCAGAGCGAGCTAATGCAAGCAATTCCGTAATTAACTTCGACATGCGTTTCACTTCGTGCTTCAAGGTCGTCTGCATTTTTTTTGAGAAGGAACTATTGTCATTTTCCATTTCTAATGCTTCAACAGCTGCTAAAATAACGCTTAGCGGTGTACGCAATTCGTGTGAAGCATTCGAAACAAATTGCTGTTGGTCAAGATAAGCTTGTTTGACCGGAATCATTGCCCGCTTTGCCATCCATCTACTCAGCACCACTCCAATCAAACTGAATAATAATGCGACTCCGGTGAAAACAATTAAAAGCCATTGCATGACCGATTCGTAGAAGCTATTGTCGACTGCCATATACATCATTGCGATTCGATCTCCATCATGATAAACCGGCCTTGCCAACACTAGCACTTCTCGTTCGAAATCTTGAAAGTCCTCATACAACGGATTTTCTTTAGGGATATCCAGGGAAATGCTTTTGATTTCGATTTCAGACGTTACCCAATCCTCTACCAAATTATAATAGAGACCACGCAGTTCTTCGTAATCTTCCTGGTTGATCACCAAATACCCGGAGTTGTCCGTGATGTAATAAAAAACATGATTTTCAGCAAGTACACGACGCTCTTGTTCCCGTCGGGCGCCGTTGCTGCCGTACAATGCCCGTTCTGCCATCGACATTTCCCGATCGGATAAGACCGTGAGCGTTTGTTCTTGATCGTTTTTTATTTCATTTTTGAAGATTGATAAAGTAAATAAAACAAATACCACCAAAAACAAGATGATGATTGTACTGAAAAACAAAGTCAGCTTATTTCGCGTCCGTGAAAATACATCTTTCCCTTTAGTTTTATTGGTATCAGGTTTTTTCAATTGTATAGCCTACTCCCCTGATTGTTTCGATCAAGCTTTCGCCTTCATCGGCATCAACTTTTTTCCTCAATAATTTCATCGTGGCATCAATCGTTTTCATCGATACTTCTGCATCGTATCCCCAGATGCGATCAAAGATCAATTCACGCGTTAAGACTTTACCCCGATTTTGCACGAGCATATCCAATAATTCAAATTCGCGCGGTGTCAAACTGATTTGTTCGTCATCGCGCCGCACATGATGAGAAGTTCTGTTGATCGTCAGGCCATTAAATTCTACTATTTCTTCCTGCAATGGTGAAAACGTTCGCCTGGACAATGCACGAAGGCGCGCCCATAACTCATCAACTTCAAACGGTTTCACCAAATAATCATCTGCTCCGGCATCAAGCCCTTCCACACGATCGCTAACCGAATCTTTAGCTGTCAGCATCAGGACGGCTCCGCTATAGCCTTCTTTCCGTAATTTCTTGCATATCTCGACACCATCGCCGTTCGGCATCATCCAGTCCAATATAATGACATCGTAAAAAGAAGCGAGTGCATAATCATAAGCATCGCCGCCTTCTGTCACCCAATCAACCGACTTCGCTCCTTTTTTCTTTAAGAGATGCGCAGTCAATTCCCCCAACATCTCATCATCTTCAGCTAGCAACACTTTCATCACGACCACCCCTTCCACCGAAAAATTCCTTATCTCTATAATAGATCATATGCAGATGAAAAATAAATGAAATTTTCAGAAATATATAAATGAAGAAAGCTTTTATCTTTTGAAACAGCTCTAACAATACACGAGCATACTGAATTCCGGTTAAGTTGTTGCCTATATTCACGCCTAATCATTTCGATGCTGTCGGGTCTTGAATCGATCCCATGAACAAAATGGCTCCGGTTTGTTCATCAGTGATGGCGATGAAAAATGGCCGGTTGACCACCATCGATTTCACTTCTGCACTTGCAGACTCTTCAACAATTTCCACTTCTGTAGCTGCTGCAGCCTCAGTTCCTTTTTCGTCCACTTCGATGAAGGTTTTTTGTTTAACAAGGCTGATCCACAACTCCGTATCTTCTTGGATGATTTTCGAGAAATTCGCTCCTTGTTGAAAAGCCGTTGCCATCCCAAGGTTCTTCAACACCTCATTCAGTTCGACTTCGTAATCAAGAGCGAATTTAGGCAATTCGAGTGTCAGCAACTCTTCATTGAATTCCTCTTTCCAGCTTTCCCATTTTTCACTCGATAAAGAAGAAGTAAAATCATCTAATGTTCCATCTTCCAAAGGCAAGAATACCGTCATGCTCATTTCTCCTTCGCCATATGGCAATGACACGGCTTCAAACTCATCGGTTTTAAGATATTCCAATTCTTTTTCCATTTTCATAAATTGTTTTTCCACATTGCTGCCATCGCTCATATAAAACGGCGCAGCATTGGTTTGTTTTTTGTCAAACGCATATTGCCAATCTGCGTTGAAATAGACAGCGTTCAACAACATAATCACAAGATCCGGATCAAGCGGAGATGCTACCATATCGGTTATCTTGCCATTGGTGGCATGTTCCACCCAGCTATTGATCTTGTCGGCAGACTTGCCATTTGTTACATCAATTTGCTGAAGTTCGGCATTAAAATAATCTTGGTTATTTTCGGCAAATGCATCTTGCAATTCATGTTCCCCGTTCAACCACATCGAATTTGCAATAGTTAATGTCATGTCTTTACGATCTTTGTTTAATAAAGCCAGTAAAGACGCATTTGCGCGGTTCATGTCCTCAATATCCATTTCCGTATTCAATACTTGCGCAATTTCTTCTTTTGTTTTGCCATCCGCTCCGTTATACGTCATTGATAAAGCCATATAAAGACTTGTTGGAGAAATAAAGCGATTGCCGTTTGTGTTGGCTTCTATTTCAGGAAGCACTTGCATCCCCAAGGCATTGGCCGGCAAAGTAATGTTTTGGTAATCGTCTTTGCCGAATTCCACATCATCCTTGATATCAGTACCCGTAAAATCATCTATTTGTCCGCATCCGCTCAGAATTAGCAAAACAGTAAACACGATCAGTAATAGCTTTTTCATCCGGCATCCCTCCTTATAACCTAGTAGACCCAATTGGCAGTTGAAAAGTTTCAATGCATCCAAAAGCCGCTTCAGCACAATGGCGGAAGCGGCTCGGAGTATCAATATCATCTAGTTTTTCTGTTATTAAAATCGGTTTCAATCTCTTTTTTCCATGCACTGCTGAGTTTGTCATTATGGCGCAAGGATGTAACAGCTTCGCTTAACACGTTGAAGTTCAATTCGGTGCCTTCCGCATCTGCATGATAGTCGGCTGCGAAATCTTTATGAATGCCGAATTTTTCAGCAGCAGCAACGGCGTCAATATTGGCGCCAAGGAAAATAAATTCCCACATGAATTCTTCTTTTTGGCGAGCGATCAAAGCTTTAATCTTTTCGTGCGTATACTCGCAACTAGCATTTTCCATGCCGTCCGTGGTGATGACGAAAATCACTTTTTTTGAACGCTCTTGTTCAGATGTACGTTGCTGAACATTCCGGATTTTTTGGATTGTTGCACCCACTGCGTCCAATAAAGCCGTTGTTCCGCCAACTTCGTATTCCTTTTCCGTTATCGGGGCAACACCTTTCAATGGTATGCGATCATGCAACAATTCATAGCCGTGATTAAACAAAACAGTGGTGACTCGCGCATCACCGGGCTCTTTTTTCTGCTTCGCAATTAGCGCATTAAAACCGCCCACTGTATCGCTTTCAAGGCCGGCCATTGAACCGCTTTTATCCAGTACGAACACCAATTCCGTCATTTCTTCGTTCATGTCTTTTTCCTCCTTAAGTCGTTTTGTCTACAACTTAAGGATACAGATCGACATACCGTTTTAGGTCGCTTGAGAAGCGACAATTTTTCCGTGTACGAACTAGCAGATGTCGCTTTAAAGTGTATTTCCTTCGGCCGGAATCGGATTATTTTTCAGCATGCCGGCAAAATGATACGTATTATAAGCGAGACGTTTTATTGCTGCTTTAGAAAAGTCATTATTTCTTCCTGCTTTAATATACGATTCACCTGGTCCCGCTTCTCCGACCCAATATGCATCGACGTTCGGTGGAACAACAAATCCGATATGCGACAAGCCGTAAAGAAGTGAGGCAGCTGCATGTTTCGCGCCGTCCTCGTTGCCTGTAATAATCGCACCGCCGACTTTATCATAAAAAATCGATTGTCCATTATCTTTTGTTTTACTGCTGACGCTATAAAGGCGTTCAATCGCTAAAGTGGCAATCGAACTTTTTTCACCTAGCCATAATGGTGTACCGATAATGACGATATCTGCTGCCAATACTTTTTCCAGAACTTTCGGCCATTCGTCGCCATCGCCTAAATCTTCACCGATGCCGAATCCGATATTCATATCGGCTAAACGAATAATTTCCGATTCAACTCCAAGTTGGTTGTAATGGGTTTGTACATCGTTGATAAATCCTTCCGTATTGGAAGTTTCATCAGAACTTTTCAAGGAGCAATTTAAAAACAAAGCTTTTAATGGTTGCATATGACGCCATCCTCTCTTATTTTCAGTCTCTTCTTTATTCAACTTCCCTTTAAGGTTATGAATAAACAAAAAATGAAGAAGAAAGCGTTTTACGCACCTAGCGTCATTTGATTATAGGCGAACAAGGTTTCATTGATTTCGAAAATATCGTATTTTTGGTGGACGATAAAATACTCGATGATGACGTCGAATTTATTGCTGCGCGACAATGTATAGCCGGACGTTTCCAGTAATTCTTCCGTTTCATCGAGGTCCAACTCCAGTGCAATGGCAAAAGCGACGATTGTTTTTTTCATCGGCGTGTAATTGGGCGAGTTGCGGATTTTGGAAAATAGTTTGCGGTCGATATTGGCTTTTTTATACGTTTCGACGTCACTCAAGCCCCTTTCATCAATGCATCGCATCAACTTGACAGAAAAGGGTTCATCCATGTCTGCTAAAAAGTCCGCTAACGCAACGGGTCTTTTCGCTTCAGTACTTTCTTGAATTGGAGCCGATAGAATTTCCTGTTCAAAGCGCGGATAGCGCAATTCCACCGCTTCTACATAAAGTTCATCGATAAAGGAATCAATGGAGTTGGCTAATGTTTCACTGATGACAAATGATTTTTGGTCAAAGACGACCAAATACACCAGCATCTCATGTTGTTTCAAAAATTGACGAATTTCTGAGATGGCAATATCCAAAGCTTGATCTTTAGGGTATCCGTAAATACCTGAAGAGATGAGGGGGAATGCAATCGATTCACATTCCAGCTCGTTTGCTAAATCGAGTGATATTGAATATGCCGACCGCAATTGTTGCTCTTCCCCTTTACCACCTCCGTGCCACACGGGTCCTACCGCATGAATGATATATTTGGCATCCAATCTGAATGCGGGCGTTGCAACTGCTTTACCGGTCGGACAGTTTCCTATATCGTTGCACGCTGATTGCAATTCGCTTGCACCCGCCGCTTCAAAAATGGCGCCGCACACGCCTCCACCCATTTGAAGGTTTGAATTTGCCGCATTGACTACAGCGTCAACATGCATTTTTGTGATGTCGTTGCGGATTATTTCCAATGGCATGTAAAACCACTCCCTGAAATTTGATTAATAGGCCATTCTTAGTATCCGCTCCATCAATTCATGATTTTCTTCTATATGGACTTTATGGCTCAATACTTGATTGAGCCGGAGGATTTCTGGAACCGTTTGTTCGAGCACCGTCATCACTTCTTCCGTATTGCGGCCCGATTGCCATTTGCTCAGGAGCTTCAATTCACGCTCTTTTAAATCGCTGCGGCCGCCTTCGACTTTTGACCAACTGCTGAAAGCGCCATCAAAATGCTGCTCCATTTCCATGAACCAGCCGGATACGATGTAGCGAAGAAGCCTATCCAAATTAGCGGCGGCGTAATAAGGCTCATCGCGCATGGCAGCTCGGTAAGTTTCATGGGCAAAAGCCAAAACCTTGCCTTTCCACAATTCCACTTCTTCTACAGATACTTTGTAAACTTTGTTGGCTGAGGCAGCCAACACAGGCTTCAAAATTCCGGTCGGATCGTAAAGTACTTCCGCTTTTTTTAGCCAATGCGACGGCTTGATTTCATCGGGAGCGTGGTACCAGCTATCAATTTTCACAAAACAGCTATAATGACTGACGATGAAAGGGGCTACCGGGTTATTGCCTTCGTGGAATAATACGTCTCCCCACCGTTCCGATCTCGTTTGTTTGTTCAGGATGAATTCCGCTTTGCGGCCAGGTTCGACGATAATGTGCACGTCGATATCTGAATACTGATCGGACGTTTTTTTCGCCAATGACCCACTGAGATAAACCGCTAATACATTTTTGTCGGCGGTCAAGTCTTCTAAACAGTTTTTCAGAAGTTGGTCGCGCATTGCGGGCAATTGAACATCCCGCTCTTTATGCCTGTTGCAAAATTCCGCTGTCATCGAATCCCTCCCTTTCGACTTGCAAATCAATCTTGCTGTACGTGCATAAATGGTTTCACTAATATTAACATTAACTCCCATTTAATAGAAAGCTTTAATGCAAAAAACCGCCTGATAAAAATCCGGCGGCTTGCATTATTGATTTGAATAAACATCATCCCATGTATGGAACCCATCTTTAATAATCGTTTTGTCTATATTTGAATCGACAACGGCAATTGGATTCAGCAAAATTGACGGAACTTCAATTTTTCCATTGTTCACTGTCTGGTTCACATCAATGCGTTCGCCTCTCGCTAATTTTATAGCCAGTTCAGCCACACGGTTCGTTAATAAATCAATCGATTTATAAACAGTCATGGTTTGGGTCCCGACGGCTACCCGTTGAACCCCCGCCAGTTCGGCGTCTTGTCCGGCGACAGGCACCGTGCCGCTCAACCCGGCTTCACTTAACGCTCGAATGGCTCCGCCTGCTGTAGCGTCGTTTGCCGCAATTACCGCATCCACTTTGTTCTTATTTGACTCGAGCGCTTGTGTCATATTCATATAGGCATTTTCTGGCGCCCAATCCTCCGTCCATTGATCGTATGTGACAGTAATGTCTCCATTATCAATATAGGGCTGTAAAACCTTATACGCGCCTTTTTTCAATAAATGCGCATTATTGTCTGTCTCCGCACCGCCAATATACACATAATTACCTGCTGGTGCATGCCGCAACATTTCTTCCGCCTGTAGCTCGCCGACCCGTTCGTTATCGAATGACACGTATAAATCGATATCTGCGTTCTTGACGAGCCTGTCATAAGACAAGACCTTGATGCCTGCTTGATGCGCTTTGTTGACAATTGCGGCAGCAGCTTCGGCATTATGCGGCACGATGACCAAAACGTCAATGCCTTGATTGATCATTTCTTCAGCCTGTGAAACTTGCAACGAATCGTCGCCATTTGATGCTTGTATGATGATTTCCGCACCAAGTTCTTCGATCGATTGTTCGAACATATCCCGGTCTTTCACCCATCGTTCTTCTTTTAAAGTGTCCATCGAAAAACCGATTTTGACTTGTTCATTCGCATCTGTTTTTTCTTGCACGATTTCCTCTTCGAATAAGTTTTCCGATTGTTGCTGGCGGCTGCATCCTGCAGCTAATATTAAAGTAATAGCGAACAAAGTTAAGAATGCGTAAGCCGAGTATTTTTTCACATAATTCAGCCCCTTGCTCATTCCTTCACTCCTGCAATTGACTTCCGGTAATCGCTAGGTGAAATCCCGCACATTTTCTTGAAAACTTTGCTGAAGTAATTCGGGTCATGATAACCCACTTCAAAAGTGATCTCCTTTAAGCTGAGTCCTGAATCCGCAAGCAATTTTTTTGTTTTTTCTATTCGGCATTGGGTCAGGAAATCAATGTAATTAACCCCTAGCTTTTCTTTGAATATTTTGCTGATGTAAATCGGACTTAAATCCACTTTGCTCGCTAAGGTCTCGAGCGAGATGTCTTCATGTGAATGGTCTGTGATGTATTGTTTGATCTGATGAACTTTATCTTCTTCCAATCGAGTCCCATGAATCCTATATGCATTTTTCATCAAAGCGATAAATTGTGCGGTTTCTTTTTTCAGCATTCGGTAATCTTTCGGCTGCATTGAAAAATACAACACGTCCGACTCTACACCGATTTCTTCCATTACCCTTGATATGACCCAGATGAGTTCCTGTAGTCGCTGCTGCGCTACCAACACATCAACACCCAAACCTTCATGCTGATCCAATAAAGACAGTGACACTTGTTCAATGCGTTCCCATTCGCCTTTTCGAATCCAGTCAAAAAACTTCTTTTCATCCTGTTTTAACGAATGCGCCCCGCTATCAGTAACCAATTTCGGTACATCTGCATAAAAACGGTACGCGTTTCGATAAGTGGAATCCATTGTCGCAATCAAGGATTCTTGGTACGATTGCCGAATTTCATCGAGTGAATAACAGACATTGCCGAATCCAACAAACCAGCCTTTGTCCTGTGTTTCTCGAGCGAGTTCAAGTACATGATTGGCAAGGGTCACCGCCTGAGAACGAAACGATACGGCTTCATCCCGAAAAACGATAATCGGCAATTGCCTGCCATACATCGCACCCATCCACAACCCGCTAACTGGCCGCAATTTTTCTTTGATTTTCGAATAATAATGTTCGGTGTTATTCGGCACAAGAATGACCATGACGAATTTTTCATCGGTCGGCTGAATTTCCAGCATTTCCATCAGCATGTCAATATGCACTTCATGTACATGGTCAAATAATAATTGCGTGACGACGTCCGTTTCCACCAGCGACAAGGCTTTCTCGATCGCTTGTTGATCACGAAATGACGGATGACCCCATTGTCTTTCTTGTTTGATCCGATCTAAAATTTTGGCTAACGCTTCCACAATTTCACTTACTTTGCTTGGCTTTAGCAAATAATCTTTCACCCCTAATTTGATCGCTTGTTTGGCGTATTCAAACGTCTCAAAAGCGGTGACCATGACAAATTGGATATCGGTGGATCGTTTTTCTTGAATTTGAGCTATCGCTTCTAGTCCTGTCAGTCCTGGCATCAGAATATCCATAAAGACGATATCCGGTTTCCATTCATCTGCAATTTCAATAGCGATTTTACCGTTTTTTGCTTGTCTGATTTCAATTTCAGGAAATGCTTTCTGTAAGATCGCTTGCATCGCCTGGCGTTCGATAGGTTCATCATCGACGATCAATAGTTTCGCCTGCATCTCCAATCCCCCTTGTTTTCGGTAATTCCAATATGATTTTCGTACCGTTTCCTTCTTCACTGTCGATGGAAACGATGGTTTCACTATTATAAAACAGCGCTAGCCGCTTCATCACATTATTAAAACCAATGCCTGTCGAATGACCATTTTCAGGCATGATGACTCCCTTCAGCAATTGCTGGCGTTTGTCTTCACTCATTCCCCCACCACTGTCCTCAATTTCGATTCGAATCGCGTTTTCGCTGTCGACAATACGGAACCAAATATTCCCGCCATCTTCTTGTGGTTCGATTGCATGAATCACAGCGTTTTCAATCAGCGGCTGCAGCGTTAATCCCGGCATTTCAAAGTGAAGGCAAGATTCATCGACTTCTGTATGAAAATAAAGGCGATCTGGAAAACGGGCTTTTTGAATTTCCATGTATTGTTTTAACACAATAACTTCTTCGAAAAGTGTTACCGGACGATCCATTCGTTTTAAGTTATAGCGAAATAACCCTGCGACACTTACTAACAAATCACTCGTTTCTTCGGAACCTTCCAAATAAGCTTTTTTAGACAAAGTATTCAATGTATTGAACAGGAAATGAGGATTGATTTGACTTTGCAAGATTCGTAATTGACTTTCTTGCAAAAGGAGTTTGTTTTCTTGCAATTCCATTTCCAACTGAGCTTTCAATTGCGATTCATCGAATAGCCTATTGATACTGACCCGCATATTGTCAAATGTCTTAGCCAGAAACGATACTTCGTCATTGCTATCCACTTTGATCGGCAAATCGAATCGACCTTTTGACAATTCATCGGCAGCAGTACGTAATTGGTGTATCGGCCGTGTGATGCTAAGCGAAAATAAATACGCAAGAATAAGTAGAATTGTCGTCATTAATAATAAGAGCCAAATCCCGAGCTGTTTCAGTTCATCGGACTTGATAATGATATCGCGGTAAAATGATTCGTACGATTTCAATTCTGAATCAATGATTGATAATGTCATTTCCGATATATAATTCGATATGCGGTTGGCTTCAGAAAATTGAGCCACTGATGAATCGGCATCGCCCGCATTTTGGTAACTGACAGACCGTTCAACCGTCTCCACGAAACTATCGATTAAATTAAGATAACTGGTCAGGATAAAATCATTTTCTTCATTTCTTAATTGAGTAACTGATTTTTGAGCTTTCAACACCGCTTTTGTACTGCCGCTTAGTTTACTTTCGTTATCGATAGAAGGGTCGATTAAAAAAGTATTCAAATTTGTTATGACTAATTGACTTGCATTTGTTACTTCGTTCATTTCCAAATATCGTTGTAAAATATCGTTATATTGGTCTTGAGTTTTTTGGTTGTAATACGTCAGTGTCAGCCAGATGGCAATCATAACGGACAAGACGATAGCGACAAGCGTCCATATTTTTTGTTGTATTGTTTTCATCAGGATCCATCCGCTCTTTTGACCAGTTCAATGTCTGTAATATAGCCATTCGTATCCAATGACCCCGTTTCATTGGATAGCCAATTCATCATTAGCTCAACACTTTTTTCGCCCATTTCAATCGGCGACTGTTTGACCAATGCATCTATTTTTCCTTGCTGCAATAACGAAAATGCATCCGATCCATCATCAAACGAATAAATGTGATAGGGTTCAAGTTGAGTGCGCCTGGAAATCTCCTGCAACATTGCGTTTAAATGATTGGCATTGACGGCTACAATACTTTGCGCGTTTGGACTTTTGTTTAAAAAGTCTTGTGTTGCAGCCACCACTTGTTCTTTTGAACGGGATGTCCGGCTATTTGTTACTGTGATCAATGGTTCAGTGTCGAAAACTTCCATCATGCCTTCGATGCGCTGCCTTTGATAATAATGAGATTCTTCATCGGATAAAATGATGATTTCACCTTTGTAATCCATACTTTCTACTAAATCTTCAGCCAATAATTTTCCCGCTTTGAATTGGTCTGAACCGACATAGGTTTTTCGTAGACTTTCTTGCTTCGGCACGTCGTTAGCAATCGTAATGATTGGAATACCATAAAAAGAAGCTTTGACTTTCGTCAATTCACTAAACTCTTCGGTATCCAAGCCTTGGACAATAATGCCGTCCATTTTCGAATGAATGGCCAATTCCAATTTCTTTAAAAATTCATCGGAATTGCTGCCGTAGCTTCCCCACACTTCAAGTTGAGCTCCTTTATCTTGTGCCATTCTTTCTGCACCTGTCGCAACATCTCCCCAAAAAGAAGTTTTAAGTTCTTGTGTTATTAACACGAGTCGAGGACTGTCATCACTTACGGAAAGGGATTTAGGCAGTTCTGTACTTGGACGAAAAACTTTTTCAGCAGATGCAATCGTGAAGATCAGAAAGATTGCACTTAATGATAAAAGCGTTATCATCACTTTCTTTCTCATAGCTGCTGCCTCCTGTGCTGTAGACTGATTTCATCTTACCATTTGAAGTAAAATTCACAATAGAAAGTTAAAAGGCATCAAGTCATCCACTTTAAGGATGCTTGATGCCTTCTTTATAAAATCATCCTCTTTTTCTGCGGGTCATAACATCGAATATAACAGCTGCAGCCAATACGCCGCCGCGAATGATGTATTGATACGAAATTCCGACGCCAAGCAAGTTCATACCGCTTGATAACGAAGCCATTACAATTGCCCCAATAATGGCACCTGTTACTTTGCCGACGCCGCCTGCAGAAGATACGCCACCTACATAAGCTGCCGCGATGGCATCCAACTCAAACAAAGTTCCTGCTGTTGTGGTTGCCGACTGAAGACGCGACGTGAACAAAATACCGGAAAGGGCTGCGAGCATCCCCATCGATCCAAAGACGAAATAAGTGATTTTATTGACATTGATCCCGCTTAGATGTGCCGCTTCCGGGTTGCTGCCGACCGCATAAATGTGGCGTCCAAGAACCGTTTTGGTCGTCATGAAATGATAGATGACAACGACGCCAAGCATGATGATCACGGTCCAAGAAAAACCGTTATATCCAGCTAACAACCATGTGATATAAGCAATAATTGCAGAAATCATCAAGATTTTTGTTATAAACAAGCCGATCGACATTACTTCAAAACCGTATTTCAGTTTATCTTTTCGTGTGGAAAATTCACTGTAGATATAAAATAAGATACCGACTAAACCAACGATTAAACTCAATACATGCAATCCATTGATTTCCATCAAAGAAGGAATAAATCCATTGCCGATTGCATTAAAGCCGTCATCGTTTACGATGATCGTTCCAGTGCGTTCTGTTACCAATAGCAGCGCCCCGCGGAATATCAACATACCGGCCAACGTGGCTACAAATGCCGGTATACCGATTTTCGCAATAAGGAAGCCGTTTACTAATCCGATCAGCGCTCCAAAAACGAGAATGACTGGAATGGTGATGAAAACTGAGACGCCCATTTGCGTAAGGAATATCGCCGCTACTGCGCCTAAGAATCCAGCCAAAAACCCTACGGATAAATCGATGTGGCGAATGACGATAACCAACGTCATACCGACTGCCAATACAGCAATATAGCCTGCAGAATCCAGCAAATTACTGATATTACGCGATGACAAGAACAAGCCATCTGTTTGCAAAGTGAACACAAGCATAATCACTGCAAGTGCGATATACATTCCGTAATCGCGGATATTTTCTTTTAATAAATGCTTTGCTTCCGTGAAATAATTCATTCCCTTACCCTCCTATTGCGTAGCGAGCTCCATGATCGATTCTTGCGTTGCATCTGAAATATCCAATTCGCCTTTTATCGCGCCTTCGGCCATAACATACACCCGGTCGCTCATACCGAGTACTTCTCCAAGTTCCGAGGAAATCATGATAATGCTCAAGCCTTCATTGATCAATTCATTCATGATGGTGTAAATTTCAAATTTAGCGCCGACATCAATGCCGCGCGTCGGTTCGTCGAGAATTAAGATTTTGGGTCCTGTAAAAAGCCATTTGCCAAGTGACACTTTCTGCTGGTTGCCGCCGCTCAACTTGCCGACAATTTGTTCGAGTGAATTGGCTTTTACATGAAGCTTATTTTTATAATCCGTCCCGACTTTAACTTCCTCATTCAAGTTCAACACACCTTTATGAGAAATCCCTTTTAAATGGGCTGCGGAGATATTGCTTTTGATGTCTTGAATGAGGAATAACCCATCGCCTTTGCGGTCTTCTGTTACATAAGCGATATGCGCTTTGATGGCGTCACTGGTGTGTTTGAATTTTTTCTTTTCGCCATGTACGAACAATTCGCCGTCTAATTTATAGCCTTTCGGGTTTCCGAATATGCTTAAAGCGAGTTCGGTGCGTCCAGAGCCCATCAATCCTGCAATGCCGATAATTTCACCTTTTTTCAAGTGAAGGTTGGCATTTTTAACCACGTTGCGTCCCAACTCGACGTCAAATGCCGACCATTTTTTAGCTCAAGAACGGTATCTCCGATTTTCTTATCCAATCGTTTCGGATAAATATCCTCGATGTCGCGGCCGACCATGTTTTTAATGATCAGGTTTTCTTTGATCTCGCCTTTAGACGCATCAAGCGTGCAAATCGTTTTTCCATCCCGCAAGATTGTCGCTTTATCCGCGATTGAAATGACTTCTTTCAGTTTATGTGAAATCATGATACAGCTGATGCCTTGGCTTTTCAGTTCTTTCAGCAACTCCAACAAATTTTCGCTATCGTCTTCATTCAATGCCGCTGTCGGCTCATCGAGTATGAGCAATTTCACGTCTTTACTCAATGCTTTCGCAATTTCGATCAGCTGCTGTTTACCAACGCCTAGGTCTTTGACATGCACTTCAGGTTTCACTTTTAAATTGACTTTTTTTAGCAATTTGCTCGCTTCGGTAATGGTCTGGTTCCAATCGATAAAGGGACCTTTTTTGATTTCATTGCCGGCAAAAATATTTTCGTAGACGGTCAATTCAGGAAACAAAGCCAGCTCTTGATAAATGATTCCAATGCCAGCCGCTTCACTGTCGTTTACCGTATTAAATTTTTGAACTTTGCCTTCAAAGACAATATCGCCGTCATATTGTCCGTATGGATAAACGCCGCTCAAGACTTTCATCAATGTGGATTTACCGGCGCCATTTTCACCAATCAAGCAATGAATTTCGCCTCTTTTGACTTTGAAGTTTACGTCAGATAAAGCTTTCACACCGACAAACTCTTTTGTAATATTATTCATTTCCAATATATAGTCGCCCATTGGATCGCCTCCCTGCTGAAAATGCTATGTAATCAAGAAATAGTGATAGATAAATCTATCACTATTTCCCTTTGTATGTCGTTTTATTCGAGACCTGAAAATTCACTAGCGTCGTAATAGCCGGACTCGATCAATTCTTTTTTCACATTTTCTTTATCAACCACAATAACGTCTGTTTGTTTCGCTTTAACTTCCACTTCGCCGTTATCGTAAGTTCCTGTTGTTTCTGGCGTGTTGCCATCCAGAACTTCAATTGCCATACCCATTGCATCTTCAACCAATGTGCGTACATCTTTAAATACTGTCATCGATTGTTTTTCGTCGATGATGTATTGAATGGATGCTTTCTCAGCATCTTGCCCTGTCAACAGGTAGTTTGTGATTGCGCTGTCAGATGCGAATACATCCGCAATTGCACGAGCTGTTCCATCATTTGGAGCAAGAATGGCTACGTCGCCTTTCATTGTGTCAGGTGCAGCTGTCAAATGAGTTTGTGCTTTGTTTTTCGCTTCGTTCGGATCCCAGTTTGTTGTAACTTGTCCGATGATTTTGCCCAATTGCTCACGAGACAAATCTGCTGTATCTTTCAACGCTTCTGCTTCGCTTGAGTTTGCGATGACAAATGTACCATCAGCGATTTTAGGCTGAAGTACTTTCCAAGCGCCTTCAAAGAATAGGAATGCGTTATTATCTGAAGCTGCTCCAGCGTATAGGTATAGTGGAACACCCGATCCATCAACGTTGTCCAATAGGTATTGCGCTTGCGCTGCTCCTACTGCCAAGCTGTCGAACGTTACATAATAGTCAACTGCGTCAGTACCTGTGATCAAACGATCGTATGCAATAACGGTAACATCGTCTTTTTTCGCTGCTTCAACAGCTGCTGCTGCCGCTGCGCCATCATGCGGTGTAATGATCAATACTTTAATGCCTTTGTTCAACAATGCTTCAACATTTTCTTTTTCTTTTGCTGAAGATCCTTGGCTGAAAAGAATTTCAGTTGAATAATCCGAATCAGCTAGCGCATCTTTGAAACGCTGCTCATCTTGTACCCAGCGTGGCTCATCTTTCGTTGGTAGGATAATTCCTACATCCACACCGCTTTTAGATCCTGATCCCGAATCATCTGAACTACAGCCTGCTGCAATCAATGCAAATATCATGACCATTATTAATAGCGTAAACCCTTTAAAACGTTTGATCATTTCCTAACCCCTTTTCTGTTTTGTTTGTCTGATACTCCTTTATTATAAATTCTGAAAACTTTTATGAAAGCGCTATCACTAGCACTCTTTTAATATAGCCTGTACTTTTTTAGCATTCAGGGGAGATTTGAGCATTGGATGAGCGTAGCGGAGAGGTTAGTACTTGTAAAATCTTTAAAAACCTTTTAGATTCGCATACCGTAGTTGAAGTGATTTTTTGACGACGTTTGAAACTGATTATTTATCACCCCCATAAATTGATATTGCAAACAACAAACCTCTTACCGCAAACAACGTCCGCGATGCTGCAAACAACCCTTTCCCTACCGCAAACAACGCCCCCGTTTCCGCAAATAAAATCGATAATCGGCTTCTGCATACTCTTTCACACATGCAAAATAGCTATAATTCGGAGATATGCGACAAACGCTTAAAAATTCATGGTCCTTTCATAGTAAAAGTAATGGTTTTGCCTACCGGAATACTGGTTTTATACAACTACTACCTTCGAATCGAACTTTTACAAATAAAAAAAGACAAAAATCCGTGTACAACCGGATCTTGTCCTTTAAAATAAATTTCCCTATTTTTAACCGCCGATATACGACATGCCGATCTTGTTACGGTTTTTGGCAGTTAGTTCTGTGCGTTCGTCCGAATAACGATCGTCGCGGCCTTGCCACACAGCACTGATTTTGCCCAGTAATTCGGCGTCGTCCAACCCCGCACGCAGCAATTCACGAATATCAAAGCCGGAATCCGCGAACAGGCAAGTGTAAAATTTGCCGTCTGAAGACAAGCGCGCACGCGTGCACGTCGAACAGAACGATTCGGATACGGATGTGATAAAGCCGATTTGTGATTCGCTGCCGACAAAGCGGTAACGCTTCGCCACTTCGCCGTAATAATCTTCATCGACTGGTTCAAGTTCATATGCTTCTTGCAACATCGTCAGAATCTCTTTTTTGGTCACGACTTTTTTAAAGCTCCAGCCGTTATCGTTCCCGACATCCATAAATTCGATAAATCGGAGCGTGATGCCGCGCTCTTTAAAATAAGCGGCCATCGGCAAGATTTCACTTTCGTTGACCCCTTTTTGCACGACCATATTGACTTTGATATCAAAGCCGATTTCAAGTGCCCGGTCAATTTGCTTTAAAATTTGGTCCGGCTTTACGCCTCTGCCATTCAGTTCGCCAAATAATTCCGGCGATAAAGCGTCCAAGCTAATGTTTAGGCGCCGCAATCCTGCATGATATAAATTCTCCGCATGAGCTCCGAGCAGCAAACCGTTCGTCGTTAAACCGATGTCCTCGATGCCTTCCACGTCTAATATCATTTTTACCAAATCGGGAAGTCCTCGGCGCATCAGCGGTTCGCCGCCAGTTAATCTTATTTTTTTAACGCCCATTTCTGCAAATATTTTAGTTAAGCGATGGATTTCTTCAAACGATAATAATTCCTGTTTCGGCAAAAAAGCATAATCATCGCCGAACACTTCTTTCGGCATGCAATAAGAGCAGCGAAAATTGCAGCGGTCCGTTACCGAAATGCGCAAATCGCGAATTGGCCGTTCAAATCGGTCTTGTACTGGCGTCACTGCCAAAGTCATCGGCTCCTTTCAAATGATCCGGTTTGTTGATGTTGCGAAACACTGCTGGTTCGCCAATCGAAAGACTATCAAGCCAGTCTGTTTTCTTTTTTGCCATAAATTCCATGACCCGCAATTGGTCATTTTTTAATGCGCTTTCCAAGTCCAACTTGACGCTCGCTTTCCATAAACTGAATAACGGGATGTCGGATTGCCCGGAACGGATCGAGGTAATGTCAGCTCCCGGTGAAACAAGTTGCATGAACGCTTTCGTTTCCTCTTCACTGACAAATGGCATATCGCACGGCAAAACCAAATATTGCTGTGCCGGTCGCTCGTTCATCGCCGTGTATATGCCAGCAAGCGGTCCCATACCGGCAAATTTTTCATCGTCGCTTAACACATCCATTTCACGCGGAAAACGGCTCATGAGTTCCGGTCGTGTGATGATGACGATATGATCGCAAACTGCGTCAAGTGCATCGTATACATACGCATAAAAAGCTTTTCCTTGCAGTTCGGCAAAAGCTTTCGGCGTGCCGAAACGTCTCGACAAACCGCCTGCAAGTAAAATTCCGACGGTTTTCATCAGCCGCCGCTCACTGGTGGAATAAATGCAGCGACGTCGCCTTGTTCCAGTTTGTCTTCTGGCAATGCGTACTCTTCGTTTACCGCAATGCGCGCTCCCCCAGCTTCAATGCCTGGATATTTTTCTGCAGCCCATTGCCAAAGTTCTTCGACAGTCCGTCCTGACAAATTAGCCTGTTCTTGACCAACACCGGTCAATTCTCTTAAACCTGCAAAATAATGCACCGTAATCATTGTCCATCGCCTCCCGGTTTCTTTTTCTGGTCGCCAATCCACTCTTCGCCGTCTTCCCAAATTTCTTTTTTCCAAATTGGCACGATTTCTTTGATGCGTTCAATCGCATATTCATTGGCTTCATAAGCGGCTTTCCGGTGAGGCGAAGACACAGCAATTACAACAGCGATATCACTGATGGCAAGTTCGCCGATGCGATGGGCGATGGCGGTTTTAGCGCCTGGCCATTGCGCTTCGATTTCAGCGCCGATTTGCGCAAGTTTTTTCTCTGCCATCGGGATATACGCTTCGTATGCCAAGTAAAGTGTTCGAACGCCTTTTGTCCATTCGCGAACATGCCCTGTAAATAAAGTGACGGCTCCCGCTTCCGGGCGCAAAACCATGTCGGCGTAATATTGAGGATTGATTGCTTGTTCAACAATTTCAAATGCTTTCATATCGAGTTTCCTTCCATCCATGCCGCAAACCAAGCCTCGATTTGGGCATTGTCATTTCGATCAATTGCAGCGCTGCCGTTCAAGTTCACGTCTTCAGGTTTAATGACGAGAGCAGCTCCCTTGAGCGACTTTAACTCTAACCAATCCCACTCAGAGCGGATTAATACTATTTTTTCATAAGGCGCATCTTTGAACCCTTCAACGAATATAAAATCCGTTTCGGCTTTAGCTGCCATGTGAAGTAAATCTTCAAGTGAGGCTTCTTTCTTTCGGACATGCTGTTGGATGACGCCTGCACCGAAAACGATAGATGATTGTGCACCGCCTTCGAAAAAGCGAGTGCTATCCGTTTGGGCTGAAGGCAGTTCAAGTGCGGACGGATGTCCATGGTGCTATACGGTCGCCACGGTTTTGCCGCTTTCTCGCGCCAAACGGATCAACTCCAACATCAATGTCGTTTTGCCGCTATTCTTAAATCCTACAATTTGCAATACCTTCAAGTCATCCACTTTTCGGCACCTTCTTCAACACCTAGAAGCAAGACTTCGACGCGGTCCCCTTCAACGAAGCCCCGGGTCCCGCCTGGCAGCACAATAAGTGCATTGCCTCGTGCGATAGATGATACAGCATTCGACTTATTGAATCCAGCAGGGCGAACCGTTTCCCCGTCATAAATCGCGCGGACAAACCTCGAGAACGGATTGGCTTTTGTAAAATCCTCTGCCAGAAACGCCGTGGTATGTGGCATGAAAAGTTTTTTTGCATTCATCATTTTCAGCAATGCCGGGCGTACGAATAATTCAAATCCGGTAAAACACGCAGAAGGGTTGCCGGACAAGCCGAATAAATAACGTCCATTAGCGACGGCAACCGTCGTCACACTGCCAGGGCGCATTGCCACTTTATTGAACAATACTTTTGCACCTAACCGCTCGTAAATGGCAGGCAAAAAGTCAAAATCTCCGACAGAAACGCCGCCGGTCGTGATCAAACAATCGGTTTCTTCAGCCGCTTTTTTGACCGCTTGGTAGCTTTCCTCCAAATTATCAATCGATAGCCCATACATTTTGCATGTAATTCCCATGCGCTTTAATTGCGCCATGATCATCGGTCCGTTGCTATTACGGATTTTGCCTGGCTCGAGCGCGTCTCCTACGGACAATAACTCCGTTCCCGTCGACAAAATTCCCACGACAGGTAATTTTGCTACACGAACATGCGTATAGCCGAATGTTGCCAGCAATGCGATGGTGCCGGGATTGATCAATTGGCCGCTCTCGATGACGACATCATCTTTTGATACATCTTCGCCTTGGAGCGAAACATTTTCTAGTTTTTCAAACGGCTTACGAATGGTGAACGATTGGCCGTCTTCGACCGTCTGCTCAAACATCACGACGGCGTCTGCACCTGCTGGCAGCTGAGCACCCGTCATAATCCGAATCGCTTCAAATGCATGGAGCGTCTTCGCCGAAACATCTCCCGCTCCAATGTGATCGACAACTTGAAAGTCGATGCGGGATGTGCCGGATGCACCGACGGTATCGATCGATCGAATCGCATATCCGTCGTAGGGTGACCGGTTAAAAGGCGGAACATCAGACGTTGCGACCACCGGCTCTGCCAAAATTCGTCCGTAACTATCTTCCAATGCTACCTGTTCATGAGCAAGCGTTCCGGCGTATTTCAACACCATTTCGACTGCTTCACTCACTTGTATCGGCGTTCGCTTTTCCACCACTGGCTCCAACTCCTTAAAATCCATGTTATACTTTCATCATTATATGTGAAAAGGATGATTTATGTGACTGAACTAACGCATTTCAATACACAAGGCCGCGCAAAAATGGTCGATGTTTCCGATAAAGTGGACACCGTTCGCATCGCCCGCGCAAAAACTTCTGTACTTGTAAACCAAGCTATTTATAACCAAATCAAAGACGGAGTGAATAAAAAAGGGGATGTTTTCGCAGTCGCCCAAGTTGCAGGCATTATGGCAGCTAAAAACACTGCCCAAATTATTCCGATGTGCCACCCTTTAGCGTTAAGCGGCGTTGATATCGAGTTCGAATGGGATGTTGACGAAGATAAAGACCATTACGAAGTCTTATTAACTACCACCGTCAAAACAAAGGGTCCGACAGGCGTTGAAATGGAAGCATTGACCGCAGCTTCAGCTGCAGCTTTGACCATTTACGATATGTGCAAAGCGGCTGGCAAGGAAATGGTCATCGGCCCTACAATGCTATTGCATAAAAGCGGCGGAAAATCCGGCGATTACTCACGTTCTTGAAGATGTTTCGTCAACTCGAATACGATATGCTGGATTTCCGGCAAAATGAGTTTTTCCATCGCTAACCGAACGGCTCCGCGTGACCCTGGCAAAACAAATATGGCTTTTTGCCCCGACGTTCCAGCGGACGCACGGCTTAATAACGCTTTTGAACCGATGTCTTCTGTGTAACTGAGAAAACGGAAAAGTTCACCGAAGCCGGCAAGTTCTTTGTCAAAAAAAGGCGCTACCGCTTCTAAAGTGACGTCCCGTTTGGCAATTCCAGTGCCGCCTGTCGTAATAATTGCACCTACAGCTGGATTTTCCAATAGCTGTGCAATCTTTTCCTTGATTTCTGCTGCATCGTCTTTGACGATATCATAAGCGGCGATTTCAAGGTTTTTGTCGTGCGCCATTTTTCGAATCAACCCTCCGCTTAAGTCTGAACGCTGATCACGGGTATCACTGATCGTAACAATCGCGATGCGGATGCGCTTGTTTAAGTGGAAAGTTTCTGACATGAAAGTGCCTCCTTTTTAGCCGAAAAGTTGATGATAGATTTTGCGTCCCTCTGTTATATTGCGGATGCCGTGAATGATCATTCGTCCATTTCCGAAAAATACCATGCGGTAGCCAAGTGTGCGCAATTGAACAAAATATGGCGTGCGCTTTATGTCAGCTCCAAGTCTACGCGCTGCAAATTCTGCATCGTCCAATGTAATCGTCCGGTTAGGATCCGGCAAAATTTGCACCGCTTCTCTGCCGCATAAAACGGCATACAACCCTTCTGAATTTCGGGCGAGTGACGGGAATTTAGGATTGTCGCCGCAAGTTTCGCACGCGCTGTTTTGTATGCGGGCAATGCCGATATCGTATTGGGAGTTGTCCCATAAATTGAAATGATGCACTTTTTTTCGCATAGCTTCAGCATTGCCGCTCAGCCATTTCATCGCTTCAGCACATTGCATCGCAGCTGTCATTTGGACAGCTGGTGAAATGATGCCTGCCGTATCACAGGTCTCGTTGACCGCTGGCAATACAGGAACAAGGCAGCGGAAACAAGAGCCCCTACCGGGTACAAAAGGAAAAACAGCTCCCGAACTACCGACGCATGCTCCGTATATCCAAGGCACATTGTATTTCACACTGGCATCATTGATCAATAACCGGGTTTCAAAATTATCCGTGGCATCCATGACCAATGTGCTTTTTTTTATGAGCGTTTCCATCAAATTCGCACCTAAGTTTTCAAGATACGTAAATAATCGCAAATCCGTTCGGATGGCTTTCAACCTTTTTTCAGCTGCAACCACTTTTGGCGTCATCGCTTCAGCATCTTCTTCGGTGAAAAGTTGCTGGCGCTGCAAATTCGAAAATTCCACATAATCACGGTCCACCAAGTGGATCTCCCCTACTCCTGCACGCGTCAACGATTCTGCAATTGCCGAACCTAATGCACCGCAGCCAATAATCGTTACGACCGCCTCTTGAATCAATGCTTGTCCCGCGTGTCCGATCGGTTTAAATAAAGTCTGTCTGGAGTATCTCTCATTCAACATGTCCACCTCTTTTACTCAATCGTTGTTCAACCATTTGTCCTTGTTCCACTTTGATGATGCGATCGGCCAGTTTTTCTGCATCCGCTTTCAAATGCGTGACGAAAATAACCGGAATCTTCCACCTTTCATGGATTCGGCCCAATTCATCTTGGCACCGAGCTCGCGTGTCATCATCCAAAGCTGAAAATGGTTCATCGAGCAACAAGATATCCGGTTTGGCTGCCAAAGCCCGAGCTAACGCAACCCGCTGCTTTTCGCCGCCAGAAATCTGATGCGGGTATTTGTCCAGCAATCCTGCAATGCCAAGAAGCTTAGATAACTCAGTAATATGAGACAAATCGCTGTCTTTTTTCGTACTGAATAAAATGTTTTGCTCGACCGACAGATGCGGAAATAACGCATAATCTTGAAACAAATACCCAGTCTTTCTTTTTTGTATTTTCAGCGGTTTTTGACCGCTTTTATAAAAAACCGAATCGTCCAATGAAATCTCGCCAGTATCGGGTTGGGTAATGCCGGCGATGCAATTGAGAAGCGTCGTTTTGCCAGATCCTGATGGTCCGATCAACGCGAGGATTTCATTGTTCATCGTAAAATGCATATCCAGTTCGAAATGATCCAACTTTTTACGAAACTTCACTGTTAGCATAAGCCGCAGTCACTCCCTTCCGATACGAACGGCATTTTTCTTGCGCCAATAATTGACCCAACTGATTGCTGCAACGCCTAACGAAGATATGATAACTACCCAAAAAAGCGCTTTATCCATTTGACCCGCTTCATAAGCGAAATAAATCGCCAGTGGTATGGTTTCGGTCAACCCTGGAATATACCCAGCAATCATCAAAGTCGCACCGAACTCGCCGATTGCACGGGCAAATGCTAAAATGACGCCTGCCAATATCCCCGGCCATGCAAGCGGGAACGTGATTGTGCGAAAAATCCGCCATTCCGATACGCCCATCGTGCGACCGACATTTTCCCAGCGCGGATCTACTTTTTCAAATGCCGCAACGGCGCTTTGGTACATGAGCGGAAGCGATACGACAAACGAAGCAATGGCCGCTCCAATCCACGTGAAAACCACCCGAAAGCCGAATAGGTTTTCAAGCAATATGCCAAGCGGACCGTTCACACCGAACAACACAATGAGTGCAAAACCAATGACGGTGGGCGGCAAGACAAGAGGCAGCAAAATCAAAGCATCAACGATACTTTTGCCGTAAAAATCCCGCCTAACCATGAGACGCGCTAATGAAATACTAACCATAAAAACAAATACAGTTGAAATAAAAGCCACTTTTATGGACAAAAACAATGGGGATAAATCGTAAGTCATGACTGTACGTCCTTTACCGATAAGAAACCGAATTTCTCGATGATTTTTTGCCCTTCTTCAGACAAAATATACGTTAAAAACTCTTCGGCCATTTGCTGCTGCTGTGAACTGGCTATAAGAGCCGCAGGATAAATAATATCCTCGCTTTCAATCGGCAATAGAGTCATTTGCTCCACTTTTTCAGACAACTTTGCGTCCGATGCATAAATGATTCCCGCTTGCGCGTTGCCGCTTTCAAGATACGTCACCACTTGTCGTGCATCTTTTGCATAAATCATTTTGCCAGTTAAGCGATCCCACGTTTCCATCGTTTCAAGAGCTCTTTTCGTATATGCGCCGAGCGGTACGCTGTCCGGTTCTGCGATAGCGAATGGGCCCTTATTAATCGACAATAAAACTTCTTGGATGTCCTGTTGATCATCGATTTCAGTAGACATCGCCAACAACAAACGATTGCCCGCAAACGAGGCAATGCTTGTTTCTGACACCAGCCCTTTATCTGCCAACACCGTTACATCCTCCGTACTTGCCGACAAAAACACATCTGCAGGTGCACCATTTTCAATTTGGTTTCTCAATTTACTCGAAGATCCAAAATTTGCAACGATACTGACGTTCGGATTGTCTTTTTCAAAGCTGGCTGTAAGTTCCTCCAACACCCCGGACAAACTTGAAGCAGCTGAAATCATCAAGGTTTCTTTTTCTGCATCCGGTTTGGCTGTACAGCCGCTTAAAATAAAAATCAAAAAAGCGAAAAAAAACAGTTTGTTTTTCAAATGCATGACGCCAATCCTCCAAAGACAACTTGATCAAGTGTTAATTTCGTATCAATATTGCCATTCTACGCCAAGTGCAAACAAGAAAGCTAGAAAACTTTACAGCAATTTTGACAGAACAATAAAAATCGGCCGTGAAATCCAATGATTACACGGCCGATTTGTTTTTCATTTTTACTCGCTGACAACTTTGTTTACTGGGTTGACAGATGTCGTTTTGTTGATTGAACGGATTCTTTTGATATCCACACGAATCACAACTGAAATAATCAATGCAATAATGAAAAGGCCAGCGAAAAATAGAAGGCTTCCTTCGTAGCTGCCTGTTTGGTCTTTCATGTAAGCTGCAAACATAGGACCTGCAAGACCAGCTGCTGCCCAAGCAGTCAAAATGTAACCGTGAATTGCTCCCAATTGTTTCGTACCGAAGATATCAGCAATATAAGCTGGGATTGACGCGAATCCTCCGCCGTAGCATGTGTAAACGACCGCTAGCATGATTTGGAAAAGCAAAGCATTTGTCGTGAATGGCAATAGCGCGAATAACGCGATTTGAATAACAAAAAATGCAGTGTATGTGTTCGGGCGTCCGATGAAGTCGGAAATTGTTGCCCAGCCAAGACGGCCTAGTCCATTGAAAATACCAAGCACACCAACCAATGCAGCTGCTTGAACTGTGGTCATTCCAATACTTTCAATCGCAAGTGGTTTTGCCGCTGATAAGATGGCAATACCGCAAGTCACATTGATGAACAACATGAACCATAGGTAGTAGAAACGTTTTGTTTTCACCGCTTCATTTGCTGTTAATTGAGCCAAATCCATTTTGCGTTGAACTTTACCTGTGTCCAGCTTTTCTTGATAGCCGGCAGGCATCCAACCTTCTTGCGGTTTCTCAAGGTATAACGAAGACAACACCATGATTGTTAGGTACGATGCACCTAAAATATAAAACGTTTGTTCAATGCCGACAGAAGTAATCAGCATTTCCATGATCGGGCTGCTGATTGCTGCAGCAAATCCAAAGCCCATAATTGCTAAGCCGGTTGCAAGACCGCGACGATCTGGGAACCATTTAACCAAAGTTGAAACCGGGGCAATATAACCGATTCCAAGTCCGATTCCCCCAAGTGCGCCGTAAAACACATAAAGCAATGGCAATGAAGATGCCCCTACTGCAAATCCTGAACCGAGTATCCCTGTACCGAAAAAGATTGCGGCAACCAATCCGGATTTACGCGGACCGTATTTTTCAACAAAGCTGCCAAAGAATGCTGCGGAAAGGCCTAAAAATAAAATTGCAATACTGAATGTGAGCTGGACTTGGCTAGTTGACCAGCCGAATTGCTCGATTAAAGGGTTTGTGAAATTACTCCATGCATATACAGAACCGATTGAGATATGGATTCCGACAGCGGATAAGGCAATAAGCCATCTGTTTTTTGGTTTCTTTTTCATCTTGCACGTTCCTCCTGAAATCTTATTTTTGCATATGTAAAATGAATTTCGAAAAGCTAATTCATCAGTTTTCAGCTGCTTTTTCTAGCCAGAGTCTTAAAGGCAACGCTTACTTTACATTAAAAAATATAATGATTTTCTAAATATTGCGCCATGCTCGATTTCTAAATATTGAGACGTTTAGAATCATAGCACCACGCAAATTTTTTGTCATTATTTTTTTACGACGTTCAATTCCTTTTTATTCGATGATGCGCTGCGGATTGGTATAGACATTAAATGACCGGCCGCGAATAAAACCGACAGTCGTGATTCCTAATTCTTCTGCCAGGGCCAGCGCTAATTCGGTCGGCGCGGATTTTGAAAGAACAATTTCACAACCGATTTTCGCCACTTTCAACAAAATTTCTGACGAGATGCGCCCACTGAAGACAATCACTTTGTTGGCTACGCTTATGTCATTCATTAAGCAATGGCCATAAATTTTATCTAGCGCATTATGCCGCCCAATGTCCATCCGAGAAACAACGATGCCATCCGGATCGCACAATGCCGCATTGTGGACACCGCCTGTTTGTTTAAACATTTCAGCAGAGTCTGCCATTTGCTCCATTAAGCTAAAGCAATTTTCCGGCGTCAATGTTACACGTGTGCCGTCCATTTTTTTTGCAATCATGGCGTCGTGTGCAAAAACGAAGCCTTGTCGGCTCATACCGCAGCATGAACTGATAAAGCGCTTGTTTTGCAATTGCTCGAAAAAAGGATACACCTTCGCTGCAGTAATGTGAATGGTTCCCTTTTTTTCATCCACACGAATGTCTTCGATGTCTTTGTAATTCGGGATGATCCTTTCCGATGCCAAAAAGCCGATTGCCATCTCTTCCACGTATTCCGGTGAACAGACGATTGTGATAAACTCTTTGCCATTGATTTTAATCGTTAATGGCTGTTCGACCACGACACGATCTTCTTTTTCAGCGAATGCGCCATTCTCATATCGGCGGATTGTACGGGTCTTATCTTGAATCATCTTTTTTGCCCCCTTGTTCGAATTTCTGATCGATTGGGCGATCAAAGAGGAAAACGGAAACCGCAATATCGTCTTCTAATTTAATATCCGAGAAAAGATGGATGAATTTTGCTCCAACCAATTCTTCCATTCCTTCTGGTGCGGATTCAGCATAAACGCTTTGAATCATCCGAGTACGTGCAGCATGTACCATTTCCCTGCCTTCTGGAGTCCGTGCGATAAATTCTTCAGAAGGACTCAAATTGCCGTACAATGTAGAAATGGCCATATCGTTCACAAAGACCGTATGAATGCGTTCGGGCCCTTTGCCAAAGAGGTTTTTCCGGAGTTTACGGATAATATCGTTGAACTCGTGGATTTGTTTAGACATGATTTAATCCCCTCAAAATGAATATTTGTAAGTATTTGATAAATAGATTGTGTATAATTATTATATTGTTTATAATAATAGCATACGTTGGCGTCGCCGTATTTTGAATGCGACAGCGCTTTCAACTCATTAGAATATTGGATTGGTAATTTAGCAAGTCCTGTTAAGACACTATTCCACTATGAATCATGTGCACTTGTCAAGGTGTATTTTTTTCATAGTGGAATTTTTTTAGTTAAAACGATTTGTTAGCGCTTTACAGAACAACCCTACAAGGAGGTATTTG
>JBFEIJ010000026.1:0-31827 GCA_041553775.1 Planococcus sp. (in: firmicutes) | reverse complement strand
TTATCAATTATCACATATGGCAAATGCACAAGGCATTACGGCGGCGCAAAACGCGATTTTGCCAATTAACAAGAAAATGGACTATGAGCATGTTACGTGGTGTACATACACGGATCCAGAACTCGGCCGCTCTGGATTATCAGAAGAGGAAGCGCGTGAAACATACGGCGACTCCATTCGGATTTATGAACACGATTATGCGGATTTGGATCGGGCGAATACGAAAAAAGACAGCATCGGCAAAGTCAAAATCGTATTGGACAAAAAAGGATATATTTTAGGAGCAAGCATACTTGGCGACCGCGCGGGTGAAATCATCAGCCAAATCCAGACCATCAAATCGCTGCACATCAACTTAGGTAAATTAGCAGGAGTGATACATCCATATCCGACTTATAGTGAAGTTTTGGTGAAGATCGGAAAGAAAGTGTACGTAGACAATCTATTGAACCAGCCGGTTGTGAAAACGTTTAATCAAGCAAAGGCAGGAGAACTTCCGAAAGAAAAAATCGCGATTTATGGAGCCGCAACCGCTGCAGGAATTAGTGCTACGAACATGGTTATTAAAAACAATATCAAGCCTAAACTTGGTGTTGAAAATGGACGATTGCAAAAGATGCCCTCAACACCAAACGCTGTGTCGTCGCAAACCCAGTCCGAAGACAAATATGTGCCTGCTTGGCCATACAATGGCAGTAAAAGCGAAGCGAAAAAGAATGTGCTGGGGATGTTGAAAGGGTATGAAGGTGTTACAATCCAACAAATTGATGAAAATTACGTACATGCAATTGCAAGGTCAAAGGTTCTCAGATTTAAAGACGATATCGAATTTTACTTTAACGATGCTGCCCAGGAAATCGAATTCCGTTCTGCTTCCCGCGTCGGCAGTTCTGATTTTGGTGTAAATCGCAAGCGATACAAGGATATGAGAAGCCGGTACTTCGGAATTTCCACTCATACTCGAAACTCATGAAAAAAAGCACCGGGTTTTTAATCGCAAAATGGACAGCGGTCGCGATCATTATTGCCATCGCCATTTGGCTAAGTCGATCGGTATTCAACATTGATGCGGATGGACTTCGCAGTTGGATTTTGTCATTCGGCTTATGGGCACCGCTCATGTACATCATCATCTACACTATTCGGCCATTAATTTTCTTCCCGGCTTCCGTGTTATCAATCGCTGGAGGCTTGGCCTTCGGTGCATGGATGGGTACGCTTTACACCATCATCGGCGCAACATTGGGAGCGATGTTATCGTTTTATGTGGCTAAAACATTGGGGAAAAGCTTGGTGCGCAAAGAATGGAGCGGCAATGCTGGAAAAATCCAATCGCAAATGGAACAAAACGGATTTTTATATGTGCTTTTGTTCCGACTGATTCCAGTTATTAATTTTGATTTGATCAGTTACATGGCCGCAATCGCTAAAGTTCGTTTCGGGTCATTTGCTTTGGCGACGTTAATCGGCATCATCCCTGGCACGTTTGCCTATAATTTCTTAGGCAGCAGTTTCATCAGCGGCAATCCGAAAATCATAGCATTGGCAGTCATTGTATTTATTACTTTGACAGTGGTGCCGATTTTGATTCGCAACCGTTGGAACAAGAAGCAAGCCAGGGATCTGTAAAAGCGCATTTATCAAGCGATTTAGGAAGTGGGAGCAATGAGGAAGATTTTATTATTGGCTGTAGGCTTGCTGTCGCTTGCATTAGCAGCATGCTCACAACAAGGCAGCAATAAAAACTTGGAACAAGATGCCAATTTATTAACGAGCGATTGGCAAGTCGTGACTGATGCTTCGTCAGGACAAAAGGTCAATATTTATATGTGGGGCGGAAGTGAAAACATCAACCGCTACTTGGATGACTGGGTAGCTCCGCGTCTGGAAGAGCAATTTGACATCGAATTGAACCGCGTTCCGATGAATGATACACAAGATATCATCAATCAATTGATCGACGAAAAATCGGTTGGCAAAATGGATGGCAGTATGGACATCATTTGGATTAACGGTGAAAATTTCAAGACTGCAAAAGACAACGATTTATTGTGGGGTGATTTTAGCGGTCGCTTGCCGAATTTCACAAATTATGTGGATGCGGAGGCACCCGAAATTGCAAACGATTTCGGAGAACCGGTCGATGGCCTAGAAGCGCCGTGGGGCAAAGCGCAATTTGTTTTTGTCCACGATGAAAACAAATCACAAAACCCGCCTAAATCGATGAAAGAATTGGAAAGTTGGGTAAAAGCGAATCCCGGACAGTTTACTTATCCGGCACCTCCTGATTTTACAGGCAGTGCATTTATTCGCCATGTGTTATATGAAACGACAGGCGGATATGAACAGTACCAACGTCCTGCCGAAGAAATCGATGATTTGGACTCTCGACTCCAACCGATGTGGGAATACTTGAATAACATCGAACCGTTTTTATGGCGTGAGGGAGAGACTTATCCGGAAAGCCTTGCCAAACAAGACCAATTATTTGCGACTGGTGAAGTTGGCATGACGATGAGCTACGACCCGGCTCTTGCGGCTAGTGAAGTGCTGAAAGGCCGATTTCCGGAATCGACACGCACATTTTTATTAGACGGCGGAACGATTGCGAATACGCACTTTCTATCGATTCCTTTCAACTCTTCTAATAAGGCAGGTGCAATGGTGGCAATAAATGAATTGCTGTCGCCGGAAGCGCAAACCGCGAAACTATCACCCGAAAACTGGGGTGATCTGTCGGCATTAGAATTGGAGAAATTGTCGCCTAGCCAAAGACAGGCGATGAACGATGTCGATTTAGGAACAGCGACATTGCCGCTAGAAGAGTTGGAAGAAAATCGTCTTCCAGAACTTTCTGCAGACTATTTGGAAATTATTGAAAAAGGGTGGATCGAATATGTTGCAAAAGAGTAAACCGTATCTTTTGCTCTTTCCAGCCGTTGGCACACTTGTCCTCCTGTTTTTTGGGGGACTTTTTGATGGGTTATTGAAAAGCTTTGGTTATTTTCCCGCGATTGGTGAAACTCGTTTCGAAATGACTGCCTATACTGAGCTTGTTCAATCAGTGGAATTCTGGGATTCACTTGTCTTAACGGCGCGAGTGGCGTTGTTGTCATCTGTCATTGGGGCGCTTCTCGGAGGCGTCTTAGCAATTTCGTTATTCATGTTGAATCATTCTACAAAATCTGCCGTTCCTCATTTATGGCATCGCATCTTTCAGCTACCGCTGACGATTCCGCACTTGGTTGGCGGGTATATTATCGTTTTATTGTTCATGCAAAGCGGCTTTATATCGAAAATCCTCGCTACTATTGGCTGGTTTGATCAAATTACGGATTTTCCGGTTTTGGTAAATGATGCTTTTGGCTGGGGCATCATATTGACTTACGCTTGGAAAGAAGCACCATTTGTGTCATTGATGATTTATCCTGTTTTAACACGAATTCATCGCTCATGGCATGACGTGGCCCGTGTATTTGGTGCGAACAAATGGAATTTCATCCGCGAAATCGTACTGCCGGTGTTGCTTCCAGCATGGACGATAGCTGCTTTTATCGTATTCGTCTTTACATTTTCAGCTTTTGAAGTGCCCTATCTACTAGGCGTCACTTATCCAAGCATGTTGCCGGTTTATGCGTATCAGCTGTACACTAGCGGGACATTGGCCGACCGGCCGGAAGCGTTGGCCATCAATATCATCTTGGCCGTCTTCACCATCCTTCTCGGACTTGTCGTTTATTTCTTCAGTAAACGCTGGAACGTATTAAAGGGGTGGGATTGATGAAACGAGCCCTGAATTTGAAAAAAACCTCATTCTTGCTTCTAGCATTTATCTTTATCTTCTTGCCATTTGTGCCGTTGGTTTTATCTAGCGTGTCATTCGGCTGGAGATGGCCGAATATCTTGCCTGAAACATTCAGCTTACGGGCTTGGGAATATGTTTTGACCGGCAGTTCGGGAACTTGGCAGGCAGTGAGCATTAGTTTATTGATTGCTGGAATTGTCACAGCAGTGAATATTGTGCTGGCGTTGCCGGCTGCCAATGCTCTGGTGCGCAATAAATTCGCCGGTAAATGGTTGGCCCAAGCAATCATTTTTGCACCGATTGTTATTCCGCCATTTGTATCTGTAATGGGTATTCACTTGACCTTTTTGCGGCTAGGATTAACAGAAACCATTTTCGGCGTTATCCTCGCCCATCTTTCACCTACATTGCCTTATATGGTGCGGGCGATCATGATCAGCTATCAAACTTTGTCCATTGAATGGGAAAATCAGGCGAAAATGCTGGGTGCAGGACCGATTGCACGATTTTTCCACGTCGTGCTGCCGCATTTAATGCCTGGCATTGCAGCCGGAGCAAGCTTAAGTGTGCTCATTTCTTTGAGTCAATATGTAATCACTTTTCTGATCGGTTCAGGGCAAGTGGTCACGTTGCCGATATTGCTATTTCCGTTTATCAGTGGAGGAGATCCTTCGATTGCATCGGCGTATTCTTTGCTATTTGCCGCAATGGCAATCATAACGCTAGCGGTGATGGATGTGGCGTTAAAAAAATACTACCGGAATAAAAACACGGCCACGAAAAAAACACATCGTAGAGGAGTGGGAATGTGAACGATTTGCGTATCGTCCATATCGAAAAGCAATTTGAACAAACTCATCGGAAAGACGACCCTGCTTTTGCGCTGCAGCCGGTCGAGCTTACCATTCGCGAAGGTGAATTTTTTTCATTGCTTGGACCTTCAGGCTGCGGAAAAACGACATTATTGAAACTGGTCGCGGGGTTGTTGGAGCCGGACAATGGCGAAATTTGGGTGGGGGAAAAGAATCTGTCGACAGTGCCAGCTGAAGCGAGAAAATTCGCGATGGTGTTTCAGCAATCGCTGCTATTTCCTCATATGACTGTAGAGGACAATGTAGCATTCGGTTTGAAAATGCAAAAAATCGGCAAAAAGGAGCGTTTAAACAAAGCGCGGGAAATGCTGGAGCATGTCGGCTTGCGCGGTTACGGCAGCCGATTTCCTGATGAATTGAGCGGTGGTCAGCAGCAGCGCGTCGCATTAGCGCGAGCGCTCGTCGTGGATCCACGCGTATTGCTTATGGATGAGCCATTTAGCGCGCTGGATCCGAGCTTGCGGGAAGAAATGAGGAATTTGTTGCGGCATATCCAAAAGAAGTTCCGTGTCACGGTGTTATTCGTTACGCATGACCGGGAAGAAGCGTTTCACTTGTCAGACAGAATCGGTGTAATGAGTGAGGGGAAATTGCTGCAAGTTGGCAATGCTCGGGAAGTATACGAACGACCTCTCAGCACCACAATTGCTTCTTTCTTAGGAGTAAAAAATATCATTGAAGGCAAAGTTGAAGATGGCCGCTTTTCTTCAAAGGATGAAGGTTTCGAATTTGCAGTAACTAAGCCATTCCGACCGGGTCCGGGATTTTTGATTCTTCGTCCTGAAACACTGCAATTGGCGACAGGCGAACAATCATTAGAAAATGGCGCGATGCATGTAAAAGGGGTTATTCAACAATTGCGATTCAACCACGGATTTTACGTCGCAAAAGTGCATGTGGGGGATTATCTCCTCGACTGTGCATTCACGAGCCAGCAAGCCGAAAACGCACGCATCGGACAGCAAGTTGAATTAATGGTGGACGTGAAAGATGTATGGATCGTGGAGAACTAAAAAGTTTCAAAATTGACATTGTATAAAAATCCGTAATGGGTAAGCGAGCTGATCGCAAACCCCGTTGCGGATTTTTAACTTCCACTGAGAAAATTCAAGAAATTTACTGCCCCAAATAAGATTTCGCTGACAAGCACAAAGCCTACCGAAAAATGGTATACCATAGTTAAATTGTCAAATACAGCTCCGGCTAAATCAACCATAAAACTTTTCATGAACAATTCCTCATCTCTGAATAAGATTTTATTAAGAACATTTCTTCTTTAAGTTTCTTCTGTATAAATATCTCCATGAATAATATACAAACCACGCAGCAAGCAATAGCACCGATATAAGATATCGGTATTCATAATCGGCAAATAGGAGAATTAATGTACTAATGACTCCAATCGGAGGCAATAAGAGAAGCCATACACGAAATTCTACATTCTGCCATTGCAATGCAAATCGTTTTTTCATACGGTCACCTCCTCAACCCTTTCTTACGTACTAATTATAGTATACATTTTTGGGGTTAATTGGTATATGATATTAATGAAATAGGTAATGCCTAGAAAATTTCTTAATGAAATACGGAGTTGTAGATACAATATGAGGAGGAATCTCATGTGGATATTCACATTCGGAATATGGAAAAAAGAGATATAGGAGGCGTTCAAGCCGTCGCAAAAGCGAGTTGGGAATTTACTTACAAAAAAATTATTCCGTCAGACGTTCAGGAGCGTTTTTTGCAGTCTGCATATAATGAGGACATGTTGCTTAAAAGAATGGAAATCTCATCCCTATATTTAGCAGAACAGGATGAAAAAATTATAGGGTTTGCGAACTTTTCTGCTGTTAAACAAAGTGGGGATGCGGAATTGGGGGCAATTTATCTACTACCGGAATATCAAGGAGCGGGTATTGGAACCGCTTTGCTGCAAAAAGGATTAAAAAATCTTAATGGCGCAAAAGCACTTTTCATCAGTGTGGAGAAAGAGAATCGGGTAGGTGTTGAGTTTTATTTAGCTAAAGGGTTTCTACTGCAATATGAGTTCGAAGACGATTTAGATGGGCATGTTTCGCAGATGATCAGAATGTCACTCGATTTAACGACAGTCGCATCGGCAAAATAAAAACGATGATGTGATAAAATCTCAAGTTATCCTTTGGTATGAAAAAGCATAGAAAGTTGATGTATGGAGCGGAGCTGTGTGAAACGTATAAAGAGAAGAACAGACTTTCCAATCCTTCTGTTCTTCGTCTTTATATATGGAAGGCCAAGTAGTTATAAACGTTCACGCAATAAGTTTCAATCCAACGGCTGCTCCTAATACAAGTGTGATGAAGAAAACGCGCTTCCAGTCTTTTGATTCGTTGTAATAGAGAATGCCTAATAATGCCCCGCCCGACGCACCAATGCCAGTCCATATGGCGTACGCTGTGCTCATGGGTAGAGTTTGCATAGCGAATGTTAAAAAGACGAAGCTCATGCCAAAAGCCAGCGCCAACAGCGTGAAGGCTTGCCAATTACGGTCTTGATGCAATTTACTTATCATAGCAACACCGATCATTTCGCAAATCCCGGCTGCTACTAATGCTGCCCAAGCCATCATATCGTGCCTCCTTTATCGGGTTCATTTCCTGAAACTATCTTCAAACCAATAACGCCGATCAACAACACAGCAATTAGCAAGAGTTTCTCGATTTTAAAAGGTTCTTCAAATAAAACAAGTTCAGATAATACAGTGCCGGCTGTGCCAAGTCCAACAAAAACCGCATAGACTGTGCCGACCGGTAATTTTTTGCCAGCGTTGATCATAGCGTAAAAACTAACGATTATCGAAGCGATTGTCATTGCCCATTCTCCCGCATTATCCGCGTGTTTTAAGCCAATGACCCAAATCACTTCGAATACAGCAGCGATGATGACTTTTAACCAATCTAAATTCATATTCGTCCTCCTCACTTATAAATAAAAAGCCTGGAAAAACTGCATAACAGTTTCTCCCAGGCTTTTGTCCTTCCGTGTCACAGCAAAGCTGTGCGTTTTCTCTCGGACCAGGCCAACCTTTAATGCTGCGGAACCCTAGAAAACTTTTCAGTTATGTAATTACAGAAAATACTATAGGAATGTGGTTAAGATAACAACCATCATTCAATTTGTATCATTATTTATTAGGTGAAGCTTGGAAAACGATCATTATGAAAGAACCGTTGCTAACTGGTTTTTTTGCCATTCATTCCTAAGTAAACTATAAGTCACTATATCGTTATAATGCCCATTTATCAATTCAGCGTCTCGGTTGATGCCTTCTTGTTTAAACCCTAACCGTTCAGGTATATTTCTACTGCCCCTATTTGCTTCAGCACATTGAATCTCTACTTTATTCAGTTCTAAATCATAGAAGGCGTAGTCAAGGAGTGACTTTACACACGTTGAAATAATGCCTTTACCCGTTTCTTGTTTTGAAAGGTAATATCCAATGCTAGTATGCTTCGTTTTCCAATTGATGAAGTGAAGTGAAATCATCCCAACCAGTCTATCCTCGTAAAATATGCCAGCGTTAAAACCATCATTATCGGCAAATTGCTTCAACCAAATGGGAATGATGGTTTCTTTATAATCATTTATTGACTTTATGTTATCTACCCAGCCAAGCCATTTTCTTAGGTGTTCTCTATTAGCATCCACTAAAGAACAGACTTCTTCGGCTTGATGAGGTTGCAACAACCCTAGACTGATTTGTTCATTTACTTTAAGTTTGAACAATGCAATTCTCCTCACATTTTAAAATTTTTATACATATTATACCATATTAAAAAACACCAAGTTCAATTATTAAGATTTGAAGGCTTGCTGACCATACGAAAAGGGTAATGATTAAATAGAGAAAGGCTGTGTTAGCCGAAAGACAGGAGAGGGTGGAAATGGAGAGCGGTCACAACCATTCCCATAGCAAAAATAAAAAAACGTTGAAAATCGCTTTTTTGATTACAGCGATATACATGCTCGTCGAATTTATCGGTGGGTTTTTAACGAATAGTTTGGCGCTGATCGCCGATGCTGGCCATATGCTAAGCGACTCGGTATCGCTCGGTGTCGGTGTGCTGGCGTTCACTCTTGGTGAAAAAGCAGCGAATCGCTTTAAAACGTATGGCTATAAACGATTTGAAATCTTGGCCGCGGTATTTAACGGCGTCACATTAGTGCTTGTAGCCATTTATATTTTTTATGAAGCGTATCACCGGTTTGCCGACCCTGTTGAAGTGAATTCGTTAGGCATGTTGGCAATTGCAGTAATCGGTTTGTTCGTGAATCTGCTCGTCGCGTGGATCTTGATGCGGAGCGGCGACACGAAAGAAAACTTGAATATGCGCGCAGCTTTTTTGCACGTATTGAGTGATTTATTGGGATCGGTCGGAGCCATCATCGCAGCATTGCTCATATTTTTCTTCGGATGGGTTTTCGCGGATCCGTTGATCAGTGTCATTGTGGCGGTGCTTGTATTAATAAGCGGTTGGCGTGTGACGAAAGATGCGGTTCATGTGCTCATGGAGGGCACGCCGCGCAATGTCGACCTTGATGAAGTTGTCGACGCCATCACAGAAATACGTGGAGTGGTCGACATTCACGATTTGCATGTGTGGTGCATCACGAGTGGGCAAAATGCGATGTCTGGACATGTAGTCGTTGAAGAAGGTACGACATTTATCGAATGCCAAAACCTATTGCGGCGCATTGAAGCGAAGTTGGCAGATTTGAAAATTGATCACGTGACAATTCAAATGGAAAATAGCGAACATCCTCATGGCAATTCCGTTATCGGTGGTAACCATGATCATCATAACGAATAAAAAATGCCGGACCAGCCTGAAAAATAGGATGGTCCGGCATTTTAATGAATTCGATGCTACTTTGACATACCAGAACAACTGCTTTCACAAGTCTTTACTTACGAATAAAATCCTTCGTAAATTTTGCCGATTTTATGGTTGAATTCATCGACATGAACAAAGCGCGCTTCCCGCAGAATTTCTTTGCCATCAGAAAACAAGATCAATACAGGTGCTGTAAAGATCGACAAATGGCCAGCGAGTTCCGGGATGTTTGCCGCATTGACTTGGCGAGTTTGGATATTCGGGTAAGCTTCAAACACTTCTTCGATTTGTGGAAGAAGGGCATGGCATACGCCGCATCCGGTTGTCAGGACATATAGGAAATTGAGGTTCTTTGATTTTTCGAATGTTTTCACATCGTCGATCGTTGTTAATTGCTGCACAAAAATCATTCCTCTCGTGGGTTTATTCGGCGGAACGGCGCTTCGAGACGATCCACATGAAAAGCGTTGCTGCTAACAATAATGCCGCCAATAAATATTGCGTATAAATTGGGACAAATTGTGTGAAGCCATATACTGCTGCGACTTCGAGAGCGACAGCTGGAATTTTACCTATAGTGCTGGCCAATAGAAAGTGTGTGGAGCGGATAGTAGTCGCTGACGCGGCGGCGGTCACTAAGCCGGATGGAACAAAAGGCAATAGCCGTAAAATGATAATGCCAAAAAACAATTGGCGGATATTCCGGCTATGCAAATAACGCCAAAACCGGTGCTGTCGCCACTCTTCCTTCATCTTTGAAAAACCGAAGCGGTACAAATGAAAACCGATCCAAACGCCGAACACTTCGCCTATTAATGAAAGCATTAAACCGGCTCCTAGACCATAAAGGGAAATATTCAACGCGGTCAAGAAAACGCTTGGAATAAACCCGATGGCCCCGACAAGCAAATTGGCAGCAATGACGGCGATTAATTGCAAAATGAAAAAGACGTCCATGTTTTTTACTCCCTATGTTCTTGGTAGCGATCCAACTTCGTCAATTGTTTGGCTTCCTGAATTTGTTGTGCTGAAACCGCTGCTTCATAAGCAGTTAATGTTTCGTGTAGCTGCTCTGCAGAACTTGCGCCCGCAATGATAGAAGCGATAGTAGGATTATCAAGGACACTATGCAATGCTAATGCATTCAAATTTTCGTGGACATCCATCAATCCTTCAAGAACAGCTTTCAACTCGTCATCTTGATAAGTCAAATAGCCTTTTCCATTGCTGGCACGTTTTAAGCCATTTTTCGTCAGCAAGCCGCGCGCCAACGTACCGCGCGTCACAACTGAACGTCCGGCAGCGCCAATAGAGTCCAAAAATTCCTCTGGTCGACGGTCCAACAGACTGTATTGCATCATAATAGAAGCAATATCGCTGTTTGCCAAAAAGCGTTTGATGACATTCGGCCGTATGGAGGAAATGCCGTACGCGCGAATCAATCCATCTTTCTTCAAAGTTTCGAATGCATCGATCGTTTCCTCACTATTGTCGGTGATCATGCCGCCATGCAATTGGTAGACGTCTATATAATCCGTTTGCAGACGCTGCAAGCTATTGTGAACTTGTTCCATAATATACGATTTTGTAGGATTCCATTTAACTTCATCATTTTCATTATTCCATTCGTTGCCGACTTTTGTCGCAAGCACAATGTCCTCGCGGCGGCCTTTCAACAAGTCGCCAACCAATTCTTCATTTTTGCCTTTATTGTAAAAATCCGCTGTGTCAAAATAATTGATGCCGTGTTCAAGTGCTTCGTGCACAATCGCTTTCGCTTCTGGCAACTCGAAAGGCAGCGACATGCAGCCCAGTCCGATTTCGCTAATGTGGATTCCGCTAGTTCCTAATTCGTTCTTTTTCATACAACCACCTCGTTTAGTCTGTCGTTTCTCTTATGTTATACTTTGCGGTAGAGAAATAACAAACGAAAAGAGGGCGCACATGAAGAAGTTTGAAGAAAAAACCATCCATTCGGAGCGGATTTACGAAGGCAAAGTCATCAACTTGAAAGTAGACGATGTTACGCTGCCGAACGGCCATACGTCCAAGCGGGAATTGGTGGAACATCCTGGAGCTGTCGCGTTGATCGCATTGACGGAAGAAGGCAAACTGATTTTAGTTGAACAATACCGAAAAGCACTGGAGCGGTCGATCATCGAAATTCCAGCAGGCAAAATTGAAAAAGGTGAAGATCCAGCTGATACAGCGATGCGTGAATTGGAAGAAGAGACAGGCTATACAGCAGAGCGCCTTGAATTGATCCAATCCTTTTCCACTTCTCCAGGATTTGCGGACGAAGTGATCCACGTCTATGCGACGATCGGATTGAAGAAATCCGAATCCGGTGCGACTTTGGATGAAGACGAATTTGTCGATTTGCTGGAAGTGACGATTGAAGAAGCCGAACAAATGATGAAAGAAAATCAAATTTACGATGCAAAAACAGCATTTGCCGTGTTATGGGCAAAACAGCAATTAGTAAATGAGAATCGCTAACTCCTTAGATTATAATCATTATAAATAAAGAATGATTATATATCTTGTAATTGAGAACTGACTTTTGCTATAATAAAGGCAGTTTAGGGAGGGCGTCGCATGGAAACTAGAATTGACCGTATCAAAAAACAATTGCATGCTGCCAGTTACAAATTGACGCCACAGCGAGAAGCGACTGTTCGGATTCTCTTAGAGCATGAAGAAGACCACTTAAGTGCGGAAGACGTCTACCTATTGGTAAAAGACATCGCACCGGAAATCGGACTGGCGACTGTGTATCGGACATTGGAATTATTGACTGAATTGAAAATTGTCGACAAAATCAACTTTGGTGATGGCGTATCACGCTATGATCTGCGTCAAGAAGGCGCAGCCCATTTCCATCACCATTTAGTATGCATAGAGTGTGGAGCGGTAGATGAAATACAAGAAGATCTGCTAGAAGATGTGGAAACCGTCGTAGAAAAACGGTTCAACTTTCAAATTAAAGACCACCGTCTTACTTTTCATGGCATCTGCTGGCGCTGTCATGACCGCAGCTCACAAGATGCATCAGAATGACTAGTGAGAAAAGGAAGGACGGCCCGAATGGCCGACCTTCCTTTTTCTATTTTGTAACTTTTTTCGAAGCTTCGAACGCAAGCAACCTGATGCTCGTACTAAAAGTTGCATATTTTTTTATAGTTTTAGGGGAAGCTTATGTGCCACTTCCTATATAAAGAATTTACACACTAATTATAAATTTAATAAAAGATATGGAGCAAAACAGCGAACAAACCTTACTGCTCCTTCAGTGCTTTGCGCTTAGTCGCAAAGACTTTCCCTTGCACAGGCTACGGCAAGTCTTGCCTGCGGGGCAGCGGAGCGACGAGACAGCCGAGACCCTGGAAGTATGCAAAAGCATACTGAGGAGGCTTGGCGCACGCCCGCGGCAAGCGAAACTGTTTTACGAAATATCGATTTAGATGAATTATAAATGTACTATTCATTTAAACTTATTCATTCATTCATTCAACCAATTATACTGGAGGGATTCACGTGAAATACGCAAAAGATGCATTGGACGACTACCTGCATTTCTTGCGGGTGGAGCGGCAGCTTGCCGACAACACATTGGTTTCCTATGAGCGCGACTTGAAAAGCTATTTGCAATACTTAAAAGAAGTCGAGCAGCTCGAATCTCTTAGAAAAGTGGAGCGCGTACATATTCTGAACCACTTGCGTCATTTAAAAGAAACAACGAAGACGTCACGTACTGTGGCCCGTCACATTTCCTCGATTCGTTCATTCCACCAATTCTTAATACGCGAACGGGTTGTGGACAACGACCCGACTGTTCATCTGGAAATGCCGCAAATGGAAAAAAAGCTGCCGAATATTCTTTCCATCGATGAAGTGGATGCCTTAATACAAGCGCCGGATGCAAGAAAGCCGAACGGGTTGCGCGATCGTGCGATGCTCGAGCTCTTGTATGCGAGCGGCATGCGTGTCAGTGAATGCATCAATCTCGACATAGAAGACATCAATTTAACGATGGGCTTTGTGCGCTGCTTCGGTAAAGGTGGAAAAGAACGAATTATTCCACTCGGAAAATCCGCGCTAACTGCTTGTGAGCAATATTTATCCACTGCACGAGGTGCTTTATTAAAAGAAGGCGAAAAAACCGATTCGCTGTTCATCAACCAGCGCGGCAAGCGACTGACGCGCCAAGGCTGTTGGAAATTGCTGAAACAGCATGCACAAAAAGCCGGCATCCAAAAAGAATTGACGCCGCACACATTGCGCCATTCATTTGCCACGCATTTAATAGAAAATGGTGCAGATTTGCGAGCGGTCCAGGAAATGCTAGGCCATGCAGATATTTCCACGACGCAAATCTATACGCACGTCAGCAAAACACGATTAAAAGATGTTTATTCACAATTTCACCCACGCGCTTAAAAAATAAACAGGTCTGACTTCTGACAAGAGAGGTAATTGTGGTAATATAGAATCGTAAATAAGGAGGAATTTTAAATGACGAATAAACCTTTTGAACGCATTCATTTAGTGGTACTGGATTCAGTCGGTATCGGGGAAGCTCCGGACGCTGAAGCATACGGAGACACAGGATCAGATACACTCGGGCATATTGCGGAATCTGTCGGCGGCCTTACGATGCCGAATATGGAGAAATTGGGTCTTGCAAACATCGTTCCCGTGAAAGGGCTTACGCCAGCTGAAAAACCGGCTGCGTATTACGGCAGATTGCAAGAAGCGTCTGTTGGTAAAGACACGATGACGGGACACTGGGAAATCATGGGGCTGAACATTGACACGCCGTTTAAAGTTTACCCAGATGGCTTTCCAGCAGAATTGATCCAACAATTAGAAGAAAAAACAGGCCGTAAAGTAATTGGCAATAAACCTGCCAGCGGAACTGAAATCCTAGATGAGCTTGGCGCAGAACATATGGAAACGGGAGCAATTATCGTTTATACTTCAGCGGACCCGGTTCTGCAAATTGCGGCACATGAAAAAATTGTTCCGCTTGAAGAACTCTACAAAATTTGTGAGATCGCACGCGAATTGACGTTATCTCCTGAATTTCTTGTGGGCCGTATTATTGCGCGTCCATTCCTTGGTGAAAAAGGCGCATTCAAACGGACGTCAAATCGCCACGATTATGCATTGAAACCTTTTGAACGTACAGTTATGAACGAATTAAAAGACATCAATAAAGATGTCATCGCTATCGGTAAAATTGATGATATTTTTAACAGTGAAGGTGTAACTGAAGCAATCCGTACAAAAGACAATATGGATGGCATGGATAAATTAGCGCAAGTTGCAGATAAAGAATTCAATGGTTTAAGCTTTTTGAACCTTGTTGATTTTGATGCATTATATGGACACCGACGCGACCCGAAAGGCTACGCGGAAGCGCTTGAAGCATTCGACCGCAGATTGCCGGAAGTGCTGGATCGCATGAACGACAATGATTTGCTAATTATTACAGCAGATCACGGCAATGACCCGACATTCCCGGGTACGGACCATACACGTGAATATGTACCATTGCTTGCTTATTCACCGCGTTTTGACGGTGGAAAAGAATTAGCACTTGGCAAAACATTTGCTGACATAGGCGCAACGATTGCTGATAATTTTTCAGCACCAATGCCGCAATTCGGCAATAGCATCTTATCGAACTTAAAATAAGAAAGGCGGGAATCGAGTTATGAGAATGGTGGATTTGATCGAAAAGAAAAGAGACGGCTTGGAACTGACAACTGATGAAATTCAGTTTATCGTGACAGGCTACACAAATGAGGAAATCGCTGATTACCAAATGAGCGCATTTTTAATGGCGGTATATTTCCAAAACATGACAGAACGCGAGCGCGCTGATTTGACTATGGCGATGGCAAACTCAGGCGATCAAATCGATTTGTCAGCAATTGCTGGCATTAAAGTCGACAAACATTCTACTGGCGGTGTCGGCGATACAACAACGCTTGTGCTCGGTCCTTTAGTGGCAGCGTGCGGCGTTCCCGTTGCAAAAATGAGCGGTCGCGGACTTGGCCATACAGGCGGAACAATCGACAAACTTGAAGCAATTGAAGGCTTCCATGTGGAATTGTCCACTGACGAATTTATCAAGCAAGTAAATGACATTAAGCTCGCGGTTATTGGCCAAAGCGGCAACTTAACGCCGGCTGATAAGAAACTTTACGCATTGCGCGATGTGACGGCAACAGTCAACAGCATCCCATTGATCGCTAGCTCAATTATGAGCAAGAAAATTGCAGCTGGCGCTGGTGCGATTGTTTTGGATGTTAAAATTGGCGAAGGCGCATTCATGAAAACTGAAGAAGATGCTAAAGAATTGGCGCATGCGATGGTTGGCATCGGCAATTCAACGGGCCGCAAAACAATGGCCATCATCTCTGATATGGGTCAACCTCTTGGATTTGCAATTGGCAACGCACTTGAAGTAAAAGAAGCGATTGAAACTTTGCAAGGCAAAGGTCCAGAAGACTTGACGGAATTATGCTTAGTTCTCGGCAGCCAAATGGTCGTTGTTGGCGGAAAAGCGGATACACTTGAAGAAGCTCGCGTTATGCTTGAAGAAGTTATTGCTAATGGCAAAGCGCTTGAAGTTATGAAACAATTCATCGAAGCACAAGGTGGAAACCCGGCAGTTGTCGACGATGTGAGTTTATTGCCGCAGGCGAAATTCACGAAAGAAGTTCCTTCGCCAAAAGAAGGCTATATTTCCTTCATGGAAGCGGACGAGATCGGCACAGCGGCTATGGTGCTTGGTGCGGGCCGCGCAACGAAAGAATCGGAAATCGATTTAGCGGTCGGCATCGTACTTCATAAGAAAGTCGGCGATTTTGTGAAAGAAGGCGAGTCGCTCGCAACGATTTATGCTAATACCGAAGAACTCGCAGAATGCATAAATATGATATATAATAGTATTGAATATTCAAGCGGACCGGTTGAAAAGACTCAGCTGATTTCAGCGCTGATCACCGATTAAAAACCCTTGCTGAGTTTATTCTCAGCAAGTTTTTTTTATTCGAATTTCCATCAACCGCATAGTTCAGGAGGGAAATCATGCATTTATACGGTACACAAAACATTAACGACAACGGTCATTTAACTATCGGCGGGACGGATGCTGTAGATTTAACGAAAGAATACGGCACACCGCTTTTTGTATATGATATTCAATTGTTCCGAGATCGCGCACGCGCATTCCAAAGAACATTTGAAGATGCAGGTATCGGCTATCAAGTGGCATACGCCAGCAAAGCTTTTTCAAGCATTGCAATTTATCAGGTAGCGGCGCAAGAAAACTTGTCACTAGACGTCGTTTCAAGTGGAGAACTTTATACAGCACTCAAAGCTGGGTTCCCAAAAGAAAAAATTCATTTTCACGGCAATAACAAAAGCGATGCGGAACTCCGTATGGCGTTTGAAGAAAAAATCGGCTGCATCGTAGTTGATAATTTTTATGAAATCAGCCAATTAAAGAAACTTTCCGAAGAGCTTAAACGACCAATGAATATACTGCTGCGTGTTACTCCAGGCATTGAAGCACATACACACGATTACATCACGACCGGACAGGAAGACTCGAAATTTGGGTTCGATTTGAATAACGGCCAGGCAGACGAAGCATTTAACGCAACGCATGAACACACCTTCCTAAATTTACTGGGACTGCATTGCCACATCGGTTCACAAATTTTCGATACAGCTGCATTCAGCATGGCAGCTGAGAAACTGGTTGGAAAAATGGCGCAATGGCGCGAAAAAACAGGCTATACATGCCCGGTCTTAAATTTAGGCGGAGGGTTTGGCATCCGTTATACTTCTGAAGACGAGCCGTTAGAACCAGCCGTTTATGTAAAAGACATGATCACGACGGTGAAAGAAACTGCAGCCGCGCAAGATTATCCGTTGCCTGAAATCTGGATTGAGCCGGGCAGATCGCTTGTTGGGGATGCCGGAACTACGCTTTATACAATCGGTTCAATGAAAGAAGTGCCCGGAACCCGCAAATACGCGGCTGTCGATGGAGGCATGTCAGATAATATCCGACCAGCGCTATACGGTGCGAAATACAGTTCGTTGCTTGCCAATAAAGCTAAAGCAGCGTTAACCGAGCAATACACAATCGCGGGGAAATGCTGTGAATCTGGTGATAAATTGATCGAACAGGCGGATTTGCCAGAAGTCGAAGCCGGCGACATTTTGGCTATATTCTGCACTGGAGCTTATGGGTATTCAATGGCCAGTAATTACAATCGTTTGGCAAGACCTGCGGTGGTGTTCGCAGAAAACGGAAAACACCAGCTTGTGGTCAAACGGGAAACGCTTGATGATTTGGTGAAACAAGACATGTCTTATGCAATGCAAACTGGAACAGATGAATAAAGGCAATGTGGTTTTGCTCCTAATGATCTTAGTAATGGCGATTGCTTGGGGAGTCGTCTATTGGCTCTTTTTCGCGAAAAACGTCGTAGCAGGCTGATTGCAAGTAAACTTGAGTTATTTACGAATCTATAGTAGGATGGAAAAAGCCGTTTAAAGACGAAAATGAGGGATTGAATATGTTATTTAGATATAAGAAATCTTTTGAAAAAATCGCTATGGGGCTTCTTTCATTCATGCCAAAAGAGCGTGAATTGAAAAAATTGCAGCAGACAATGCACATCTACGAAGAAAACCCTGATTGGCAATTATTCCTTTGGAAAAAAGACGAGGATTTTGTCGGCCTTTTAGGGGTGGAAGTAAACGAAGAATATTTCACGCTTCATCATATCTCTGTCAACCCGTCCCATCGGGGAGAAGGCATTGGTCAAGCAATGATTGAAAAAATTCAGCAATTGATGAATGGCAAAGAAATGCGCACTACGGATGAAACAGCAGCGTTTATCCGCAAATGTCTTGAAAAAAAAGCGCAGATTTGACCACTCAAATGCTTATAAGATTGAGAAAAGGCACTGGATTTTACTCCAGTGCCTTTCGTATGTCTTAAAAGTATTTAGCATGCTTTCGTAGCGAGTAAAGCATGCACTTTCATAATTTTTAAAGCTTATAGCTCCAAATTTCGTTTTTTACGCTGTTCGCGCAAATTGATAATCGACGTTCGGTCTCTCAATCGGTGCTTATGCATAATGAAATGCGGATCCTGAGCTTCGAGAGGATTCTCCAGCATATGTTGAGCAATGGACGCTTGAATTTCAAGGGATTCAACAGGGATATCAAAATGGTCGAATGGTTCGCGTTCAGTCACTGCCGCAATTGCTTTGTTCAAGTCGTCAAGCAATTGCTTATGGTCGAAACCTTCTACCCAAATACCCGCATCTGCCAGTTTGGCTCGTGCGCGGATAAAAGAGCGCAAGGCACCCGGATAATTGCTGCGGCGCCAATGGTACATGCCGACCGCGAGTTGGATCCAGCCAGTAAGCGGATGCATCTTGTCTTTAGGAGCAAGGGATTTCCAATACTCTTCGCCGACTTCGTGACATTCAAAATAATCTTTTTCGTTATTGAAATGAATCAAGAATTGAATAAACAGCTTATGTTGGAGTGGGTGCATTTTAATCACCTTTCTACTATAATAAAGGAATATGGATTAAAGTTATAAATCATACAGAAGTTTAATTTAAATTAGAGTCAGGTGGCGGACCATGTCATATGAAGTAAAAGTTGATGCCTTTGAAGGCCCTCTTGATTTATTATTGCATTTAATACATCGTTTGGAAATCGATATCTACGATATTCCTGTTTCCCAAATCACTACACAGTATATGGAACACATACGAGCACTGCAAGTTTTAGAATTAAACGAAGCGAGTGAGTACCTCGTCATGGCAGCTACATTGCTGGCAATTAAAAGCAAGATGCTCTTGCCTGTCCATGAAGGAGAAATGGATGATATTTCTTTCGATCTTGAAGAACAAGATCCCCGCGATGAATTGGTATCGCGCTTAGTAGAATACCGTAAATTCAAAGAAGCCTCGGGCAAGTTGAAAGAGTTGGAAGAGAATCGCTCGATCATTTTCACGAAAGCACCAATGGACCTTTCTGGCCTTCAAACGGAGGTTCCAGCTGAAAATGTCGATTTTGCAGTCAATGCCTACGATATGCTCGGGGCCTTTCAAAAAATGCTGCGCCGTAAACAATTAAAAGCGCCATTGTCCGCGCGTGTGACGCGTCAAGAAATCTCAATCAAAGATCAAATGACCTCCATTGTAGACCGCTTGAAACAGGCGAATGGCCGGACGTCGTTTACTGAGTTATTTCCATCGAACGACAAGACGGTGTTAGTCGTTTCCTTTTTATCAGTGTTGGAATTGATGAAGCGCCAAGTGATTCAAGTGGATCAGAAGAAGAATTTTACAGATTTAATGGTGGAATTAAAAAAAGAGGAGTGGAGTTATGAAGACGACTCTTTCGAGTAAAATAGAAGCCTTGCTATTTGTAGCAGGTGATGATGGTTTAACGATGAAGCAGCTTCAATTTCTAACAGAAGCGGATCAACAGCAGATTTTAGCAAGTGTCGAAGAATTGACACAAAAATATGAGGCGCCTGAAAATGGGATCTTCCTAAAAGAATTGGCTGGGGTCTATCAATTGGTGACAAAACCCGAAGTAGCGGACATCATTCAAAAGCTGGTGGAGAATCCAACTCCGCAAGCATTGTCGCAAGCTTCGCTTGAAGTGCTCGCAATAGTCGCGTATAAACAGCCGATTACGCGTCTTGAAATTGAAGATTTGCGCGGCGTCAAAAGTGAAAAATCGCTCCACACCCTTACTGCGAAAGGCTTATTGCAAGAAGCTGGAAGAGCGGAAGGCACTGGACGCGCCATCCTTTATGGTACAACAACGGAATTTCTGGACTGTTTCGGTTTGAAGAACTTGAAAGACTTGCCCGCTTTGCCGGATGATGCGGAAGAGAAAGTGGACGAAGAAAGTGATTTGTTCATGACGAAATTTCAAGAAGCGTTTAAAGAAGAAGCAGTAGTTTAATAAAAGTACTTTGGAAGACTGTGAATTGAAAGCAGTCTTCTTTTATTTGCCAACTACCGGGTTTTAGCCGACTCGGCATGAGCTATGTACTTTCGCTTTACCGGGAAATGTGACATAATTCCGAGAGAGACGAACGGATAAGACAACATGTAAGCAATGGGGTTTCCGCTTTTCTATGCCTGTTTTAGATGGGAATTTATAAGGTTCAGTAAGGTTGTTATATTTCGGATACTGCTTAAAATTGCTCCATTTATATGATAATTGCAGACTCTTTTAAGATTTAATATCTGATGAGAGTTTATCTAGCGAAAGAGCGGCTAGGGGCGAGGCGGAGTAATGAGACGGATGTTCTTTCCGGCTCATTATGGGAGCCCTGCTCAAAGCAATTGAGCGGTTAATTAAAGTACTCTTATTTAGAAAATTCTTTGGAACTTTTATAACATGAAAATCAAACAGGCAGCAAATATATCAATGAGGTGAACTTATGGAGAGATTACAGAAAATGCTTGCACATGCAGGCGTTGCGTCTAGACGCAAGTCGGAGCAATTAATTTTGGATGGTAAAGTACGCGTGAACGGAAAAGTGATCAAAGAATTGGGCACGAAAGTATCCCAAAACGACACGATTGAAGTGGAAGGCGTGCAATTGGAAAAAGAACAAAAAGTTTATTACTTGCTATATAAACCACGCGGCGTCATTTCTGCGGTGAGTGATGATAAAAACCGGAAAGTTGTAACAGACTTTTTCAGTGATGTTGAAAAACGCATTTACCCGGTCGGACGTCTGGATTATGACACTTCAGGCTTATTGATCATGACGAATGACGGTGAGTTCGCAAATTCATTAACGCATCCCAAGTTTGAGATTGATAAAACTTATGTTGCGCGTTTAAGAGGCGTGCCATCGAAAGAAGATCTGCAAAAGCTTGAGCGGGGCATCAAATTAGAAGATGGGATGACGGCACCAGCGAAAGTCAAACTCATCTCTGGCGATAAGAAATCCGGCAAAGCGATTGTCCAAATCACGATTCACGAAGGACGTAACCGTCAAGTGCGTAGAATGTTCGAAGCGATCGGATTCCCTGTTCAGAAGTTAAGCCGCGAGCAATTTGCATTTTTAACGTTAAAAGGTTTGAATGCTGGCGAATCGCGTGAATTGTCAGCGCATGAAGTTAAACTTTTACGCGTGCTGGCAGATACCGGGAAACGCAACTAACGTTCACAAACCCTTCAAAACTGAGCGTATTCATCTAACGGATATTTGCTATAATTGGTTTTGCATTCGAACCTCGAAGGAGGAAGTAAATTGAACGAGAAAACGAATAAGAAGAAACGCAATCGGCTCGTCATGCGTTCGGCGATTTTGTTGATGCTTGTTGCAGCAATAGGTTATACGATTTACAACAGTGCGACCGCAGATGACGTCAGTCTACTGGAAGTCGGCGATGAGGCGCCAAACTTTGCATTGCAAGACCTTGATGGAAAACAACATAAACTCTCTGATTACCGAGGACAAGGCGTATTCTTGAATTTCTGGGGCACTTGGTGTGAACCGTGCAAGAAGGAAATGCCTGCCATGGATCGCCAGTACGGTGAATATAAAGATCAAGGAGTCCATGTATTAGCTGTCAATATCGCTCAATCAAATTTTGAAGTGCAGTCATTTTCCGACCAATTCAAGCTATCCTTCCCAATTGTTATCGACAAAACGAAAGACGTGATGACTGCGTATAATATCCGTCCATTGCCGACAACTGTGCTTGTGAATCCGGAGGGCAAGATCGAACGGATCATCACAGGTGAAATGACAGAGGAAGACATTGAAGGGTACATGGAATCAATCAAACCTGAATAAGGAGTTTTTTCGGATGGATAAAATGCAATGCACGTGCGGTCATGTCAATCCGCCCGGAACTGTTCTTTGTGAATCGTGCGGGCGTTCTTTGACGGAAGTCGAACAAAATAAGAAACTTGTCGATATGCGCTATGAAGGGACGGCACGACGTTCTCAAACGTATAATAAATCAATTATCGACAAAATATGGAATTTCTTTTCCAGTGTTAAAGTCGGTGTTAGTATTATTGTTGCTCTTCTGGTGGCGGCTGCCGTCGGCACAATCTTGCCACAGGAGCAGTACGTATCTGTCCCTGTGCGCACAGATGCAGCGCTTGAAGCGTATTATTCCGACGTCTATGGCAGCATCGGCAAGATCTATTATTTCTTAGGTTTCAACGATTTGTACAATTCGTTTTGGTTTATTGCTTTAGTCGGTATGCTCGCAATCTCGCTGATTATCGCGAGTTTGGACCGGTTCGTGCCGCTATACCGTTCGCTGAAAAATCAGCGCGTTTTGCGCCATGCGAGTTTCATGAACAAACAACGCATTTATGCGGAAGGTTCGGCAGCTCCGGATGCTATGCAAAAAGCGGAAGCGAAATTAAAGGAATTGAAGTACAAAGTATCAACCGATAAAAACGGATTATTGGCTGAAAAAGGCCGATTTTCTCGTTGGGGCCCTTATGTGAATCACATTGGGTTGATCATCTTTTTATTCGGAGTCATGCTGCGCATGATGCCAGGATTTTATGTCGATGAAACCTTGTGGATTCGCGAAGGCGAAACACGGGCAATCCCAGAAGCTTCAGGATACACGCTTGAAAACAAAGGTTTTGCTGTGGAAACGTACACAGGTGAAGATGAAGAAGCGAAGTTCGGTGAAGCGCTTGACCGTGTTGGGACAGTCGTGAAGAACTACCAAACGGACATCGTCTTGTATAAAAAGCCTGAAGATGCATTGCCGGGTGAAACAAATCTTGAAACAGTCAAAGAATACCCGATTCGTGTGAACCAACCGTTGAAATTTGATGGCTATGCCATCTATCAGATGGATTTCAAAGAAGACGAATTGAAGACGATGACGTTTGCATTAACAAACAAAGAAACGTCTGAATCACTAGGGAACTTGACCATCGATTTGATCAATCCAGAAAAAGAATACACATTCGATGATGGTTCGGAAGTGAAATTGCTAGGTTATTATCCGGACTTTTCAGGCTTTGAAAACGGGGAACCTCAAACAAAGACGCCGTTGCCGAACAACCCAGGCTTTTTGATTGAGATGAAGACACCTGAAACGCCACAAGGTGAAACAAGCTTCATCACAATCCAAAACACAGTGGAGCCATTCGGTGACAATAAATACAAACTGGCTTTTCAAAGCGTGGAAACACGCGATGTATCCGGTTTAACCGTCCGCAAAGACCGGACATTGCCGATTCTTGGACTGGGGGGATTGATCTTCATGATCGGCGTAGCACAAGGTATGTACTTTAATCACCGCCGTTTCTGGATTCAACAATTAGCTGACGGTGAGATCATGTTAGCAGGCCATACGAATAAAAACTGGTTTGGGTTGAAGAAAGATTTGGATCAAGTGAAAGAATATGCATCGCTTCCTGCTTATACCGATCAACAAGAAGAAATTGAAAAGCTCGAGAAAGAGGAGGCTGAATTGTCGTCATGAGTTTATCTGATATTAGCTCTAATCTATTGTATGTTGCATTCTTTTCCTATTTGATTGCAACATTTGTATTCGGCGGTGCTGTAAAAGGCAATAAAGAGGGATCGTTCAAATCCGAAGGGCGTTGGGGAAGCATCGCTTTCGCTATCACGTTATTCGGTTTTCTAGCGCACCTTGGTTATTTCTTTACACGCTGGGGAGCTACAGGACACGCTCCGCTAAGCAATATGTTCGAATTCACGACAGCGTTTGGTATGACGCTAGTCGGTGGGTTCATCGTCATCTACTCTTTATATAAAACACCAGTTATCGGCATGATCGTCCTGCCTGTTGCATTATTGATCATCGCATTCGCAAGTATGTTCCCGAGCGAAGTGAGCCCGCTGATTCCTGCGCTGCAATCCAGCTGGTTGGCGATCCATGTAAGTACGGTTGTTATTGCTGAAGGAATTTTAGCGACCAGTGCTGCAGCGGGGTTGGTTTATTTACTGAAAGTTGTCGATATGAACAAAAAGTCGAAACAGCGTTTTTGGCTTGAAGCCATCATGTATTCGCTTGTATTGGTAATTGGATTTGTTGTCGTAAGTTCTTACTTCTCAGTTACTGGGTATGAAGCGGAATTTACTTATGTAGATGTAAAAGGTCAAACTGCAGAAATTACGTATAATTTGCCTGCGATATTCGGGATGAACGAATACACTCAGCTGACAAAAAATACTTTTACGCCATTTATAGAAACAGCAGCAGTTGTGAATGCCAGCAAATTGACGACTGTCGCATGGTCGCTAATTGTCGGGACGATTCTTTATGTGTTGATTCGTTTAATCGCACGCAAACGAATTGCGGCAATTTTGAAGCCCTTCGTAAAAAATGTCAATTTGCAATTGATGGATGAAATTGGCTACCGTGCCGTCATCATTGGGTTCCCTGTGTTTACATTGGGAGCGTTAATATTTGCCATGATTTGGGCACAAATTGCTTGGTCTCGTTTCTGGGGCTGGGATCCAAAAGAAGTATGGGCATTGGTCACGTGGCTCTTCTATGCAGCTTATTTGCACTTGCGTCTAGGCAAAGGCTGGCAAGGCGAGAAGTCTGCATGGCTTGGCGTCATCGGCTTTGCGATCATCATGTTCAATTTAATTGCAGTTAATTTGATCATCGCCGGCCTACATTCGTATGCTTGATAAAATTTAGCCACATATTCTGAGCCTTTTCCACTAGTGGAAAAGGCTTTTCATTTATTTTTACAAATCTTGACGGTACAATGAAGTCAAGATACAAAAGTTGGAGGGGTTACGATGTCTGAGGAAGTTACAATTTTAGTTGTAGATGATGAGGAAAGAATTAGAAGGCTGTTAAAAATGTACCTTGAGCGTGAGGGATATGTCGTAGAAGAAGCAGAAAACGGCGTACAAGCGCTCGAAATGGCGTTGGAGAAAGACTATCATGTGATCTTACTTGATCTTATGATGCCGGAAAAAGACGGCATTGAAGTGAGTACGGAATTACGCGAGAAAAAAATGACGCCGATTATTATGTTGACGGCAAAAGGCGAGGAAGCGAACCGGGTAGAAGGTTTTGAGTCCGGAGCTGATGATTACATCGTCAAACCGTTTAGCCCGCGTGAAGTTGTCCTGCGTGTGAAGGCGATGTTGCGCCGCTCTTCTGCATATTCGCCGGTTACAAAATCAACCGTTTCAAAAGACTTGGTTGTTTTTCCTCATTTGACGATCGATCACGATGCTCATCGCGTAACGGCTGATAATGTTGAAGTTAACTTAACGCCAAAAGAATATGAATTATTGTATTTCTTGGCAAAATCACCAGATAAAGTGTTCGACCGCGAGCATTTGCTAAAAGAAGTATGGCATTACGATTTCTTCGGCGATCTGCGGACTGTCGATACGCATGTAAAGCGTTTGCGTGAGAAATTGAACCGCGTATCCGAATCCGCTGCTAAAATGATTGTCACCGTGTGGGGCGTAGGTTATAAATTCGAGGTAGGCAATGAATAGGTTGTGGAACAGTGTTGTCGGGAAGCTATGGATTACCATACTGCTTCTCGTTTCTTTTGTGTTGTTTATTGTTACGGTGTTGCTGCTTGAATTTCTAGGCAATTATCATAGTGAAGCAGTGGAAGAGACGTTGAACAAGGAAGCTGCTACGATTGCCCGGATTTTTAACGATCACCGAGAATTCGATAATTCGTTGGTGATTATGGAAGACATTCTCGGTTCCGAGACCAATGCAGTTATCGCGGAGGTTCCGAATGAAAGTTCGTATTACATCCATGACGGACTTAACGGAGAACAATTGCGTGAAACCATTTTAGCGGAACCGGCTTTCCAGAAGGTATTTGAAAGTGATGATACGGTCATGAAAGAAATGTTGCTGCCATCATTGACGGAAGACAATATGATGGAATCGTATATTGTGCTTGCAAGTCCGTTGCAGACAGGACAGCAAGAGCATGGTGTCGTTTTCATCTACCAATCGCTCGAAGTCATGGACCGTACTGCAGAAAGAACGACCAATATCGTCTTTTTATCCGCATTTATCGCATTTATTCTTACGACATTTTTTGCATTCTTTCTTTCCACTCGAATTACATCGCCGCTCCGCAAAATGCGAGAAGGAGCTTTTGAGCTTGCGAAAGGAAATTTTGATACAAAAGTGCGCGCAACTTCAAGTGATGAAATCGGACAGCTCGCAACGGCATTTAATCAGATGGGCCGGCAGTTGAAGCATCACGTTGAAGTGATCAACCAGGAAAAGGAACAACTTTCGAGCATCTTGACTTCGATGGCGGACGCCGTAATTACGTTCAACCAGGACCGGACGATTCTGTTAAGCAACCCGCCAGCTGAAAAATTGCTTCAGCAATGGTTGATGAAGCGTGGAATGGAAAAAGGTGATCCATTGCCTTCTGAAATGGTCCATATGCTTGAGCATGTGCTTGATTTCGAGGAGGAACTCGAAGAAGAGCTGGAAATGGAAGGTGCTTATTACGCCATTACATTCAGTCCATTGTATAGCGGTGATTCAATTCGAGGAGCTGTTGCGGTTTTACACAATATGACCGAACAGCACCGATTAGAAAAATTGCGTGAAGACTTTATCGCAAACGTGTCCCATGAATTGCGGACACCTATTGCCATGCTCCAAGGCTATAGTGAAGCACTCTTAGATGATGTCGGCACCTCAGAAGAAGAGCGCCGTGAAATGACGAAAATCATTTACGAAGAATCCCAACGAATGGGGAGGTTGGTTACAGACCTCTTGAATTTAGCGCGAATGGAATCCGGTCATATGCGGTTGTACCGGGAAGTTGTCCAGCTGAATACGGTGATCGAACGCATGACCTTGAAATTCCAACCGAGTGCAAAAGAACAAGGCATCGATTTGGATTTTGTCAGCGCATTGGATGACTGGGCGGCAGCTGAATTGGATGAAGACCGAATTGAGCAAGTGATGACCAATTTAATCGATAATGCCATTCGACATACTCCGCAAGAAGGAAACGTCACAGTTCGCATCGAACAACAACAAGGCTACGCAAAAATTTCAGTGAATGATACAGGGATCGGCATTCCAGAGGAAGATTTGCAATACGTATTTGAACGTTTCTACAAAGCGGACAAAGCGAGGACGTTAGGGAAAGGTGGTACGGGTCTTGGTCTTGCCATCGCAAGCAACATCATCAGTGCGCATGATGGGAAGATTTACGCTGAAAGCGAAGTAGGCAAAGGGACTTCGTTTATCTTTTTATTGCCATTAAAGAAGATGTAACTTTATAAAGCGGGAAACGACTAATTTATGAACGGGGGGAGTATATGAATGACTCCGTTTTCCATCGCCTATACGATGAATATCATCAAGATGTATTTCAATTCCTCATTTATCTCGTGAAAAACAGACATATATCCGAGGATTTGATGCATGAAGTGTATATTCGGGTGTTCAGGGCTTACGATCGGTTTGAAGGCAAGAGTTCTGAAAAGACCTGGCTTTTTTCGATTGCGAAAAATGTCGCAATCGACCATTTTCGGAAAACGACGGTAAGGAAAAAGCATTCCTCGGAATTCTTTGATTGGGAAACACAGCAATTGGTTTCAAAAGAACGCATACCCGAAGAAGTTGCGGAGCTTAACGAAGATAAAATCCTGTTATATACGACGCTTGATGAATGCACGGGTGACCAAAAAATGGTGATACTCATGCGGTTTTTTCAAGATTTGTCAATCGCTGAAACAGCTGATGTCCTTGGGTGGACAGAAGGCAAAGTTAAAACGACACAACATCGGGCGATAAAATCATTGCGTGAAAAGATGAACGCAAAGGAAGGGGGAGCAGTGAATGCCGAATAACAAATGGGACGATGACAACATCGAAAATTTGTTGCGGGATTTCCCCACGATCCGGGACAACCGGACGAAAGAAGAAGTGTACAGCAGACTCGATCAGAAAACGATCGTGAAAAAACGGCCGAAGCCTTGGTTGCCATTGCTAGTCGCTGCACTTGCTTTCGTCACTATAAGTTTTCTCGTTGCTTCTATACTGAATCAAAACGGCATCGACAGTGCGTCCATGTTTGAGATGCAAGACGGTGAAAGATATGAAGATAAAGCGGGAGATGCTTCGACTTCCATCATGGAAGAAGGGGCAAGCGAAGAGGGAAACGACCGGATGCAAGAATCTGAAGCAGTGGAAGAATCGGCTCCTTCAATTTCGCAGAATGAAAATTCACAAGCTGCACGAACAGGTCTTTATGAAGAGGAATTGGCCGGTTATACATTATTTACAATTGGCTTGACTGAAAATGCTATGGTCATACCTGTCGGCTTTTTGATTCCTGAAGAACAAATTGCAGACGATTTCGGGCAAAAAATACCGAATTCTGTCGACCTTTACAACCAATATGCCAGTCAAATTGATGAACAAGGCTTGGGCTTTAATGAGTATCACCCTTATCTTGGGCGATTATCTATGGAAAATGGCATCGTCAAGCACGTGTTGCCAAATGACCACCAATACGATTTAGCTTCCGCAAGTTATAATGTATATATTTCGTCGCTGCAAGAGACGTTTAATGACGCGGAATCCATTGTCGTGCAAAATGAAGACGGCACTCCTGCGAACTTTAATCAGGTAGGACCTTTAGAGCCTATAAAACCGGCAGTCGGAAATATGGCATATTACGCTTATACCACTACGGCTGGCGAGACCTTCCTAGTGCCAGGCTATAATATGCCGCATGCAACAGCAACGGATGCGATCAAAGCCTTAAATGCGCCACCATCAGACCTATTGCAAAACACCATTCCTGAAACGAGTAAATACGCCGTGACCGAGACGTCATCGCTTGTTACAGTCCAATTTACAGGTCAATTTGATTTCGGATCAATAGAGGAAGCAGAAGGGGTGCGTATGCTCGAAAGTTTGGCATTGACAGCTAAAGCATTCGGCAAAGATGTGCAGTTAGAAAACACAGTCCAAATGGAATGGAACGGTTTTGACTTGAGTCAACCGCTCCCGATACCCGTAGTGCCAAACGGGGCCGCTTGGCATATTAAGTGAAAATAGAGAACGTGAAATTGAAGCCGTTGCCCGGTTCGTCCGAGCAACGGCTTTTTAAATTGGTTGTTGCAGTTAAAGAGAATACAAGTGCCGGATATTGTTGAAATTGGAGCGGGCACTTAGATTATTGAGCATTCCTGTTTACAATTCGTCATCTTTACACTAGAATTAGGAGGTAAAATAAAATATCGATTCATCTTCGGGGCAGGGTGAAAGTCCCTACCGGCGGTAATTGAACTTTGTTCATAAGCCCGCGAGCCGTAAAAAGCAGGATTTGGTGAGATTCCAAAGCCGACAGTATAGTCTGGATGGGAGAAGGTGAAGGTGCGGACAGTGCCGTCTAAAAATAGATGACACGTTTCTTAAATGTGCCTTTTTCTCCCTTAAGCGTTTGCGCTTAAGGGTTTTATTTTTTACGGCTGCATTGTCCAAGCCTTTCTTCTGGTGAATCACGACAAGGAGAGAGGAATATGAAGAACAAAAAATTGCAATCGATGGTTGCAATCGGAATGTTGAGCAGCATTTCATTTATTTTAATGCTGTTCAACTTCCCCTTACCAGCTTTACCTGCATTTTTAAAAGTCGATTTCAGTGATGTGCCGGCTTTGATCGCCGCAATCACAATGGGGCCAGTGGCCGGAATTCTCGTAGCGTTTTTCAAAAACGTATTGGACTGGCTATTTGTAGGAAGTCCGACGGGTGTGCCAGTCGGGCATATGGCAAACTTTGCGACAAGCATCTTGTTCATCTTGCCAGTTTATGCAATCTACCAAAAATTTGCGACGAAAAAAAGCATGGTTTATGGCCTTGCTGCCGGAACGCTTTCAATGACAATTGGGATGAGCTTGTTGAATTACCTAGTGTTCTTGCCAATGTACACTTATTTCTTGAACATGCCTGCGATGACAGGTGATGCGCTTTATGGCATGATTGTTCTTGGCATCATGCCGTTTAACTTGATCAAAGGTTTAGCCCTTACGGCAGTTGTATTGATCTTGTTCACCAGCATGCACGCGTGGATCGAAAAACAACGACGCTATTTCCTAATCCAATAAATAAACGAAAACACCGAAGCCTTCAAGCTTCGGTGTTTTATTCTGTAGACAAAGTCTTATTAACTGAATAACGGTGTATAACCTCCAAACGGACTGACCACTTCGCTTTCCGTGGGCTCAGCTTCAGCCTCCTCGTCACTAAAAAACATTGCTCCTGCATCGCTGCGCTAGCTTCGTCGCAAAGGTTTGACCGAACGCAGTTCGATCAAACCTTGACTGCGGGGTCTTCAGCTTTCGCTGTCCCACAGGAGTCTTCGTGGCCAGACCGCTTGGAGAATACAAGCTTTTATCAAAGTGTGCTATCTTGATCCACTTTCTACAGCTAATAATTCTACTATGCTTATTGTTCTACCACTTAAGGATCTGGAACACCATGTGGAGGCTCAGCGCTTCGTCCTTGGCAACTGACACCGCAACGTCCTGTGGCGTCAGTTGCATGACCCACATCCTGTGGGCACAAAGCGACCACTTAGTTGTGTAGGATTCCATATAAATACTGGAAAATGATCGAATATTCTTTTGCCTTCAAGCTTCGGTGTTTTATTTGTTTGAACTTTACGCATTTTAAACTTTGCAAAACTTAGAGTGCCACCGATGTAGATGTTGAGTGTGCTTGTTTCTGTTAACAGGCATTAATGGATTTTAACAGGCAATTTTTAAAAGTTCACAGGCATTATCCGGAATTTAACCGGCGTTATATAAATTTCAACAGGTATTAGCAAAGCATGGCGAAAGCAATTCAGTAAGCTACAACGCGAAATGAAACATCCAGACAAAACAAAAAGCGCCGGAAGCATATTTATGCTTTCGGCGCTTTTTGTTTAGGGACAGGTCAGTCTTCGTATTTAAGGGCGTCTCCGTCGAAAGGTGTATCTGATACTTTGATCGAATCAGTAGGGCAACCTTCGAACGCATCTTCCATATCTTCTTCCAGTTCATCTGGAACTTGTGAAGTCCCCATGTTATCATCTAGTATAACAAACGCGATTCCTTCATCATCATAATCATAAACATCCGGTGCAGCAGCTCCGCAAGCGCCGCAAGCGATACAAGTATCCTTATCGACAATGGTATACTTAGCCATATTAGTTTCCC
>JBFEIJ010000025.1:0-32208 GCA_041553775.1 Planococcus sp. (in: firmicutes) | reverse complement strand
TTTGATGCCGTCGCGGTGCATTTCTTCTACGCCATCCTCTACAAACGGTTCGATGTGCTTCAAGCCGAGATACATCTTAAATTCGATGTCATCTTGAACTTCATTCAATCGAGCGCATAGTGCATCTGCCTGATCTTTCGTGATTTTTGCCAATGGCGAAAGACCACCGATTGCTTTGTAACGGTCTTTTAAATCTTGCAAGCTTTCTTCACTCGGTTTACGGCCGCGGCGAATATGCGTGTAATAGCGTTCGATATCTGCTTCTTCATAAGGCGTACCATACGCCATTACCAATAATCCCATTGTCTTTTTCATTGTCATCACCTCATAAATAATTTATCGAGCTTTATTTGCCTGCTTTGTGAGCCGCACTGTATTCATGTACCAATGAAGTTAATCTTTTCAATGTATCCGGTTGTACTTCTGGGAATACGCCATGTCCTAGGTTGAAAATATAGCCGTCTTGCTGCATGCCCATATCCAAAATCGCTTTTGCACGTTTTTCGATAACAGACCAATCCGCAAGTAAATACGAAGGGTCAAAGTTACCTTGCAAGGTTTTCGTCAAGCCCATATCACGAGCTTCTGAAATCGGCAAACGCCAATCCAAGCCAACCACGTCGACCGGAAGATCGTGCCATTCTTTCGCCAAATGGCTTGCACCAACGCCGAAGATGATCAATGGTACGCCTTCAGTACGAAGTTCCGCGAAAATACGGTCCATCACCGGTTTGATAAAAATCCGGTAATCTTCCACATTCAATGCGCCAACCCACGAATCGAAAATTTGGATTGCTTTAACCCCTGCTTTGATTTGTGCTTTCACGTAAGGAATGATTGTGTCCGCCAGCTTATCCATCAATGCGAACCACATTTGCGGCTGAGACACCATCATCGCTTTCGTTTTGTTGTAATTGCGCGAAGGACCGCCTTCAATCATATAACTCGCAAGCGTGAAAGGCGCGCCTGAAAATCCGATCAACGGCACATTCAATTGTTCCTGCGTCAAAATGCGAATCGTTTCGAGAACGAACGGCACATCTTGTTCTGGATTGATTTCGCCGAGGCGTTCGATGTCTGCCATTGTGCGAATCGGGTTATCGATTACCGGACCGATGCCGGATTTGATTTCAACGTCTACGCCGATCGCTGGCAATGGCGTCACGATGTCTTTGTATAAAACAGCCGCATCCACGTTGTATTGATCGACCGGAAGTTTCGTCACGTATGCGCATAATTCCGGCTGGTGGGTAATTTCCTCTAGTGAATATTTTTCTTTGATTTTCCGGTATTCAGGCTGTGACCGCCCTGCTTGGCGCATGTACCAAACTGGCACATGGTCGGTTTTTTCACCGCGCGCCGCTTTCAAAAAAGTATCATTAAATTGTGTCATGTAGTTTTACATCCCTTCGGTTCTTTTCGTCCATTGCATCCTATATCCGTATATACTATAGACGCTCCGTACCTTATTGTATAGATTACTTATGGAAATGTCATAAAATAGACGCTTCTGCTTTCACCGGATCGCCATTTTGTGTTTCACACCTTTTTGTTAAGGGAAGGTTGTATAATATACAGATATATCAGAGGAGGAATTCAGATGAATTTATACATGACGACAGGTACTTATGACTATATGAAAAAAATGCGTGATCAGCATCCCGATGAAACGATGGTTTTGATGCAAGGAGAAAATACATCGCTACTCCTACATGAAACGGAAGGAAAAACGATTTTCCAAACCCCAAGACGTTACGAAGTAGTAGATGGCACTGGCTCTTTCCGAGAAAAAGGTTTTTTTGTCTTCAATAATATACCGGTAACCGACGAAGGCCGGCCGATCTTTGAGCACCGTTTCAAAAATCGTGCAGGCGCTATCGAAAACGAACCAGGCTATGTGGCATTCCGCGTATTGCGCCCGCTTGATTCGGACACGTACATCGTATTAACTGAATGGGAAGCTCCTGCATTCTTTGAAAAGTGGAAAGAATCACAGGCTTTCTCGAAAGCGCATGCTAAACCTGAACCCGATGCAGCACCTGCAGAAAAACGCCCGAACATTTTCTCCGGCGCATCACATGTTACGACTTACAAAGCTAAACCTGAAGATGAATGAATGCTGAACGCTTAGCTACTAGTTGATAGTGGCTAAGCGTTTTCGACTGGAGGCGCATCACATTGATATTTGTGTACTTTATCTTAGCTGCGATTTTGACTGTCTTTACTTCGATCAAACTATCGCAATATGCAGACGTTATCAGCGATAAAACCGCAATGGGCGGCTTGATGGTTGGCACCTTGCTGTTAGCGGGTGCGACATCGTTGCCTGAAGTGTCCACCAGCTTTTCGGCGGCTGTCATTGGCAATGCCGACATTGCTGTCGGCAATATGATCGGTTCGAATTTGTTCAATTTGTTCATATTAGGCACGTTCGATTTCCTGTTGCGCCGCAGACGCATACTAGCGGTTGCGGAACGCGAGCATTTTTACACTGCTATTCTCGGGATTTTCTTAACAACGCTCGTCATCGTCGCATTATGGCTGCGCATTGATGCTTCTATTTTGGGGATTGGCATTGATGCCTTGGTTATCGGCATCAGTTATGTCGTCGGCATGATCATCATCCACAAACTGCCAACTGCCGAACCAGCTGTTAATATTGAGTTGCCGGAAATACAACCGGTGAATCCCATAGCGGAACTTTCCGCGAAAGCTGCCGTATTTCGTTTTGTCATAGCGGCGCTAGTCATTCTCGGCGCTGGTACGGCATTGTCCGTTCTCGGCGATCAAATTGCAATTATTACAGGAATCGGCTCGAGCTTTATCGGCAGTTTCCTGATTGCTGCTGCCACTTCCCTTCCTGAAGCGATTGCCGTATTTGTTGCCCTGCGGCTCGGCAACGTCAATATGGCTGTTGGTGCTATACTTGGGAGCAATATTTTCAATATGGTCATTTTGGTCTTGTCCGATCCGGTTTACACTGCCGGTCCAATCATGTCAGCTGTATCCGGTTCTAATATGATCATCGCGGTTGCAGTATTCATCATGAGTCTACTTGTACTGGTATCACTGCTCCAGAATAAGACGATTTCATCGTTCATCTATGCGTTGCCTTCACTGGCAATCATCATCATTTATTTTATTGCTTCATATCTAAATTTCACTTATTGACAAAAGAGCCATTGGGCTCTTTTTTTATGCTATCATTCAATTAACATTATTTTGACAATCGAAAGGGGCTAGTTGAATGTTAGAACAGATTTATGCTGAATTGGATACAGCCTACGAAGAAATGGTGGATATCCGCAGGTATCTTCACATGCATCCGGAACCTTCTTTCAATGAAACAAAAACGGCTCATTATATTCGCCATTATTATGAACAGCTTGGCGTAGACGTTCAACACGGCGTCGGTGGGAATGGCGTCGTGGCGACCATCCAAGGCGAACGCCCTGGCAAAGTGGTGGCATTGCGCGCAGACTTTGATGCTTTGCCGATTGATGACCAAAAAACTGTTTCTTATAAATCGACCGTTCCTGGCGTTATGCATGCATGTGGCCATGATGGACATACCGCTACATTGCTTGTTCTCGGGAAAATCCTTCATATGATGCGCCATGAACTGAGCGGCACTTATGTGCTAATTCATCAACATGCGGAAGAATTGGCGCCGGGCGGAGCCCAGGCAATGATTGAAGCAGGTGTCTTGGACGGCGTCGACGTAATTTTCGGTACGCACTTATGGTCCCCTGCCCCACTTGGCAGAATTGATTATCGCGTCGGTCCATTTATGGCAGCAGCTGATTCATTTACGATAAAAATTCAAGGACGCGGCGGCCACGGAGCTAACCCGCATGAAACAAAAGATTCTGTCGTGATCGGCTCTCAACTCGTCACGAACTTGCAGCAATTGGTGGCGCGGCGTGTCGATCCACTCGAATCCGCTGTGTTGTCCGTCACTTCATTCATTGCACAAAATCCGTTTAACATTATCGCCGACCAAGCCGTGTTATCTGGAACCGTCCGGACATTTACGGAAGAAAACCGCGTTCTGATGGAACGAGAGATGAAACGCGTAATTGATGGAACGAGTATCGCAACGGATAGCACCGCGGAATTCAATTACGCCAGAGGCTATCCGGCAGTCGTTAATCATGAGAAAGAAACCATGTACTTAAAAGACATTGCGGCAAATGTGCCGGGAGTTACAGAAGTGTATAACGCCCCTGCTCAAATGGGAGGCGAAGATTTTGCTTATTACCTCCAAAAAGTGCCCGGCACATTCTTCTTTACAGGTGCTATGCCAGATGGTGAAGTATTCCCTCACCATCACCCGAAATTCGATTTTAAAGAAGAAGCGATGCTGATTGCGGCGAAGACTTTAGCTGCAGCGGCTATCAACTATCAAGCATAAAAAAATCCCCGCATTTAGCCGATGAAAGGATTTCAGACTGTAGATAAAGCCTGATTAAAAAGAATAACTATGGATAACCTCCAAGCGGACTGGCCACTTCGCTTTCCGTGGGCTCAGCTTCAGCCTCCTCGCGACTTACGTCCCTGCGGGGTCTTCAGCTTTCGCTGTCCCACTGGAGTCTTCGTGGCCAGACCGCTTGGAAGATTGAGGTTTTTATCGAAGTGAACTATCTTGATCCACTTTCTATTCACAATAACTCTAATATTCTTGAATACAACCCTCAAGAATCCGGAGCACCAAGTGGCGACTCCAGCGGAAAAACGGAGTGGTGAGACCCCGCAGGAAGAGCATTGGCCGAAGTTGGCGAGGGCAAGCTCTTGCGACGAAGCTAGCGAAGCGATGCAGGAGCATATCTTTTTTGCGACGAGGAGGCTCAGCGCTTCGTCCGCGGAAAGCGTCCACTTGGTGTGGAGGATCCTATTTAAAAACTGAAAAATGTTTAACTATTCTTTTGTCTACAAGCTGAAATCCCCACATCTAGCAGATGTGGGGATTTTTTATTTTTTATTCTTTTTCAAAAACAACAACGTAAAAACGGATACGCCAAGAACAATCGCCAGCATAACTGCAGCAAAAACGATTTGACCGGCTACTGCTGTTGTGGCCGCTACTAGGATAGCCTGCAGCGTTTGCACGACCAATACGAGCTTGCCTACCGCTTGAATGCGGCTGAACTTGGTTAGCGGGAACAAATTGTCCATCCGGAAATAATGGGTTTGATTCAAGCCTTGCCAAATTTGAATGGACGCGGCAAATGCCAGCGCCACTGAAAAAATGCCGGCCGCAATCGGAAACGGAATCAGCCACGCCCCTGCCATCGAAATAAGTGTCAGACGCACCCATAGATAAAACAATTCATCTGAACGGATGAACGTGCGCCAAACCAAATAATAATGCGCATGCTGCGGGCCCGGTTTAATAAAACGATAAATCCCGTTAAGCCAGCGCCGTTCTTTGATCTTGCCTTTTAAATGCGGCACATCTGTGAAAAGATTGGCAAATTGATAAAAGCGCAGCATTCGATTTTCTTCAAGTGCGATAAAATGCTCGTACGGAAACGGCTTGCCACTTGCCTGTTGTTTGGCCCAACGTCCGTAGACAATAATACCGAACAACAGCAGAATCGCGATGAGCATTTGACCGATTACGTAGAAATAGACGAACACCAAAACCATAACGAAACGAACCAGTCTGTCTAGCCATGCGTTATGCCCCGCCTTTGCCTTGCGGAATGCAAATTCCGTATTGATGCTCCACCATTTCAATAGGAGCAACATGATTGGCAAGCCGATCAACAATGAAGATGGCAAACCGTAAAGCGCATTGACCATTGGCAGCGAAACGATAAAGGCGATAATCGGCAAGTAGATCTGCGACAAAAACGACCATTTCAATGCCGGTTTTAAATAGCTGTCCAATTTGCTTTCAAGCGGGAGAAAATATACCATATCCGCTTCTTTTAGCAATGTAGACGGAGGACTATACGCTAAGAGCGCGGCAAACACCATTGCCATGAGCCATGCCCCTGGGAATCCTTCCGGTATGTCCTGCACCCATTCACTATACGCATAACCGGCCGCGCCAATTGCGAACAACATAACAATTGCGATATGGCCTGTGACAATAAAGCGCATGTAATTTTGGACTTCTATTGTATATTTTTGGAGACGCTTCGACCATACTTCATGCAAGTTCTTCATTTGCAGCATCCTCAGTCATCGCAATGTATAAATCATCCAATGAAGCATCCGGCATGTCGAAAGTCCGGCGCAAGTCATCCATCGTGCCGATTGCTCGGACACGGCCATTATTCAGCAGGATGATGCGGTCGCAATAGCGTTCCGCTGTCGATAAAATATGGGTCGACATCAACACCGATGCTCCTTTTTTCTTCTGAGCTTCCATTTGATCCAAAAGCGACTTGATGCCGAGTGGATCCAACCCGACAAACGGTTCATCGATAATGTATAAAGACGGGTTCACTAAAAATGCGCTCATGATCATCACTTTTTGGCGCATGCCTTTGGAAAATTGCGAAGGAAACCACTTAAGCCGCTTTTCCATCCGGAATTCCTTCAACAGCTCAGCGGATCGTTTTTCAAAAGCCGACGGTTCAATATTGTACGCCATCGCTGTCAATTCCAAATGCTCGCGCAGCGTCAACTCTTCATATAAGATTGGCGTTTCCGGAATATAAGAAAACGCTGAGCGGTATGCGTCCATATCTTCTTCAAACGTTTTGCCGTTCAATCGGATTTCTCCTGACTGCGGCTGCATCAAACCGATAATATGCTTGATTGTCGTACTCTTTCCGGCGCCGTTTAGCCCGATCAAGCCGATCAGTTCTCCTTTTTCAATTGAAAAAGTCACATCTTTCAAAACAGGTTTTCGTGTATAGCCCCCTGTCAGTGACTGCACTTCCAAAATCGCCACTTTCAACACCTCTTTCTCTATTTCTATTGTATCAAAACTAATGCAGGATTTCTTTTATCTGTGGAGCCATTCACATATCTTTCTCCGCTTATGCACCGAATAACCCACCTTCTGACAACCCATCGCTTTTCCAATAAATAAAATATGATAAACTGGAAAAAATGGAAAGGAAGATGACGATGACAAATTGTATTTTTTGCAAAATCATTGCTGGAGACATTCCAAGTATCAAAATTTATGAAGATGAACATTGCTATGCCTTTATGGACGTAATGCCATTATCAAAAGGCCATACCTTGTTGGTACCCAAAACCCACCGGGAATTCGTTTATGACTTGTCGTCTGAAGAAGCGTCAAACCTTTTCAGCGTTGCGCCAAAAATTGCGGCTGCGCTCAATGCAGCATTTGAACCGGAAGGCATGAATTTATTGAATAATAACGGTGCAAAAGCCGGTCAAAGCGTCGGTCATTTTCATTTGCATTTCATCCCTCGTTATGGCGCAGGTGATGGTTTCGGAGCCAAATGGATGACAAAAGAAAAAGAATTCACGACAGAACGCTTGCAAGAGCTTGCTGAACAAATCTCCGTTAACTAAAATCCCGATGCTTGATTTTATGTAGTGGACAGGATAGAATCAGAATAAGTTTTTTCGCCGGCAGCCACGAGGGCATGACCGGGAAAAACAAAAACTAGCTTTGAGCTGAGGAGAGATGAGTTTTGAATACGAAAAATTTAGTATTAATGGCGTTATTGGTTAGTGTAGGTGCAGCATTGTACGTTATGATCCCGGGCTTTAACGGCGGGATGAAACCTGATTTCATGCTGACGATGATGTTTATCGGAATCCTATTATTCCCACAAGCAAAAAATGTTTTTCTACTGGCTGTGACGACGGGTGTTATTTCTGGCCTGTTTTCTACGTTTCCAGGCGGGTTCTTCCCGAATGTAATTGATAAGTTCATAACGGCCTTTATATTTCTTGCGGCCGTTGTCATTTTCAAAAAATTGATGGGCAAACTTCCAGCAACGATTGTTTTATCTGCATTGGGCACAATGTTATCAGGTGCGATTTTCCTATCCGTTGCGATTTTCATCATCGGTGTCGAAATTCCATTCGGTCCCTTGTTCATAACAGTCGTCTTGCCAGCTGCGTTGATGAACGCTATTGCATTTGCGTTTATTTACCCAATCATCATCACCTTAGTCAAGCGTTCTAAGTTTAAAACAGCTGTAACACAATCAGCTTGATCCAAAAGCTTCTCGATGGACACCCCATCGAGAAGCTTTTTTTTCGTAAAATCGCTATTCGCTGCTATGTTTTAATTTTTCATTGAACAGCTATTCATTATTATGTTTTAATTAAGTGAAATAAAGGAAAAGAACGATATAGGACGAAAGGGGCGCATTATATGAAAGCATCGACATTTTTCTTAGGACTGGCTACCGGTATTGTAGCAGGAGCCGCGACAACTCTATTTTCTACACCTCAGTCAGGTCAAGACTTTAGAAGTTCTGTTAAAACAAGTTCTTCTGATTGGAAAGAGAAACTCACTGATGTAAAAGAGAAAGTTAATAACTTAAAAGAATCGGTTAACCACTTGAAAGAACAAACAAAAACGGCTGTACCAGAAGCGGCAGACGGCTTAAAAGCTTCACTTGAAACATGGAAAGAAAGCACCGGTCCCGCTAAAGAGCATTTGCAGCTCGAAATCCTGGCGATTCAAAACGCCATTGAAGCTTTGCAAAGTTCCATCAGCAAAGATCAACCAAAAAATCACGACGATTCGGACAATAAATGAGAGGATTGCCATTAGGCAGTCCTTTTTTCTTACTTTTTTTCCTATTTCCTAAATTTTTTTATTATTCACACTTCAATCCTGTTTGTTTTATTGCTATAATAAGATAAAATATTTTCACAGGAAAGGTTGGTACTTAAATGAGTGAACGAGATTACACGTTGAAAGAAGCCATGATGTTCAGCCAGAGGATCGGTCAATTGTCAAAAGCTCTATGGAAAGCTGTCGAAAAGGACTGGCAATTGTGGATTAAACCGTATGATTTGAATATCAATGAACATCATATTCTTTGGATTTCCTACCACTTAAAAGGCGCATCTATTTCGGATGTCGCCAAATTTGGCGTTATGCATGTGTCTACCGCTTTCAACTTCTCGAAAAAATTAGAAGAACGTGGATTGCTGTCATTTTCCAAGCGAGATACGGACAAACGCAATACATACGTGGAATTGACGGATACAGGCGCGGATTTGATGCAGGAAATGATTGAGAAGTATCACGACACGCCACATACCGTAATTGACGGGTCCCTGCCTCTTAGAGAATTGTACGGGAAATTCCCTGAATTCATGGATGTGATGGCTGTGATCCGCAATATTTATGGCAATGACTTCATGGAAATTTTCGAAGCTTCTTTCAAGAATATCGAAAGCAAATTCAGTGAAGAAAACCATATTATCGAAGCGAAAGAAAAAACTGAAAACGCTCTATAAAATTTAATAATCCAAGGTATTGCTTTTCCCTCGTAATCGTTGTATTGTATGTATCGACTCACATGACAAAACAACTTTTAGGAGATGCCTCCATGCATTGCTGGAAAACAATAAACCTTAAAAAACAATACGGACTGGATCGGCTTTATCTGATGTCTGCACTCATCGCTCTCGGCGTCTTTATGACCTTTTATATCGTGTTGACTATACTCAACTCCAATCCTTTATCCGATAAAAACTTTTTGCTGTTCATCGGTGCGATTCTTGCCATCTATCCTTTGCACAAGCTATTTCATTTTATACCGCTCATCGGCTGCCGAAGAAGCGTGCGCATCATTATCAAAAAACAACTTAAGGTTGTTCCAATGATTTCGCTCCATATTACTGAACCGGTAGCGAAGATTCGATTCATCTTGACATTGCTTTCTCCATTTTTAATCATTAACACAGTCATCATTGCGTTAAGCTTCATGATGCCGGCTTATAGCCATTATTTCGCAATGTTGTTGGCTTATCATAGCGGCCTTTGCCTGACTGATTTGATTTATATTCGCAACTTAGCACATTCACCAAAAGACGCGTTGATTGAAGAAACAGATAACGGATTTGAGATTCTCATACCTGAAGCAGTGATCTAATCCTGCATTTTCTGCCCGTCTTTGATATACTAGAACTTAAGTTGAGGGGAGGAAATCCATGATTATCGCTTTTGTAGTTATGTTCTCTGTGCTTTACTTGTTCCAAATCAACCGAATGACCTTGGCACTTGTCACTTCAAGAGAAATTCCGGAAGAAAATCACCAAAAGATTTTCCGGACCATTAATATATTGATTACAATCTTGCTTGTATCTTTGTATGTAGGCGTAGAGTTTTCTGCATAAGTTCATTTGCCCTTGGGCAGATGGACTTTTTTTACAGGAAACTTTTTGATTTTTTAAACGTTTATGGTATAGTAACAACTGCATCGATATAGGTTGAGCTATTGATTTTTTCATTATTGATATGGAGCAAAACCACGGCGAATTGCATAGGACTGCACTTCCTTTTATGTCTCTAGTGTAGCGATGCTGAGACAAGGGCAGCAATGCTTTTACGCCGTATTATTCTGTATCGAGATATATTTTAGCTTCGACGCGTCCAAGGGCTAGGCGTAGTTATAAGACGAGTGTTCTTCTCGGCTTATAGCTAAAGCCATGCCCAAAGCGGTCGAAGCGGTACTTAGCTGTTAATTTCTTTGTTTCAACCTATATTAAATAGAACGTTGGGAGCGAATTTATGATGAAAAAATCCATTTTGACCTTGTCTTTAGCGGCATCTGTGCTTGCATTGACAGCATGTAGCGACAACTCCGAAAGCGAAGTAATCGTTGAATCGGAAGTTGGAAACATTTCGAAAGAAGAACTGTATGAAGAAATGAAAACTTCGGTCGGCGAACAAGCCATTCAAATCTTGATGATTGAAAAAGTGCTTGCGGAAGAATACGAAGTGACTGATAAAGAAATCGACGCAGAATTTGAAGCGTCTAAAGAAGAAATGGGCGAAAATTTCGATCAATTTTTAGCTCAAAACAATCAAACAGAAGAAAGCTATAAAAAAGTACTTCGTTTGAACCTATTGCAAGAAAAAGCGTTAACTGATGGCGTAGAAGTATCGGATGAAGAAATCCAACAGCAATACGACCGTCAATCAACTGAGTTGAATGCTCGCCATATCTTAGTTGCTGATGAAGAAACAGCGAACAAAGTAAAAGCTGAATTGGACGGCGGAGCTGAATTTGCTGCAGTTGCTGAAGAATATTCGACAGATCCAGGTTCTGCAGCAAATGGCGGCGAATTGGATTGGTTCGGTACTGGTACAATGACACCTGAATTCGAAGAGGCTGCCTATGGATTAGAAGTAGGCAAAGTAAGTGAGCCGGTTCAATCACAATTCGGCTACCACATCATCGAAGTGACAGACAAGCGTGAAGTTGAAGGACAAGCTTCTTTAGAAGACCAAAAAGAACAAATCCGTACAGAGTTGGCAATGGCGAAAGCAGACCAAGCCGCTTTAGTGCCGAAAATCGGCAAAATGCTGAAAGACGCAAAAGTTGAGATTAAAGACGAAGACTTGAAATCAGCTTTGGATGAAATCATCAACGCAGAAGAACAACCTGCAGAATAATTAAATTACATGATAAAAGGCGACGCTTAAATTCGATTTGAATTTAAGCGTCGCCTTTGTTATGTCTGTATTTAGCTGTGTGCCTTCAGTCGATTGTCGGCTTGTAAAACGAACGATTATCAAGCGGGAACAACCGCTCGGAAAATTCACCTGGCTTCGTTTTTTCAAGTGCACGGTCAAGCATCATCATTTTCGCATCGATGTTGTCGATATAATGAAGCATTTCCGCTTCTTTGATCATTGGTTTTTTAGGGCTTCCCCATTCTTCTTTCCCATGATGCGACAAGACCATATGTTGCAATAACAACACTTCTTCGCTATCGATTTCGAGCTCTTCTGCTGCTTTCTCAATTTCTGTCACCATGATGGATATATGGCCAAGCAGATTTCCTTTTAGTGTATACGTGGTTGCAATCGGTCCTGACAATTCGAAAACTTTTCCGATGTCGTGGACGATGATTCCGGCGTATAATAAATCTTTGTTTAAGCTCGGGTAGATTCCAGCAATCGCTTCGCCAAGTTTCAGCATCGAGACAACGTGGTCCGCAAGCCCCGATACATAATCATGGTGATTTCGTGTTGCTGCTGGAAACGTTAGGAATTGCTGTTGGTATTTTTTCAAAATATGACGGGTGATCCGTTGAATATGCGGATTCTCCATTTTGAATAAATACTGCATCACTTCTTCTAAAAGCTCTTCCGTCGATTTAGACGAAGACGGCAATAAGTCCGCAATCGATTGGTTTTCTTCGGGCTTCGCTGGGCGGATGCTCTTGATGCGCAACTGGTTTTTGCCTCGGTAATTATGGATTTCTCCGCCTACACGGACGATTGTCTCCGCAGCGAATAATTTCTCATGTTCGTCTTTTGTGTCCCATAACTTCGCTTCTATATCGCCGCTTTTGTCTTGTAGAACAAGCGACATAAACGGATTGCCGGTAGTGGTAACGCCTTTCACCGATTGTTTAATCAGCAAAAACTCATCGATCGTTTCTCCGACAGCGCGCTGGGTAATTCCTTTTGTCATAAATGGACACTCCTCTCAATATCAGCCACATCGATGACCGACGCATTCGGCCAACTTTCTTTCATCGCTTCGTGACACGTAAAATAAATGAATTGATGGTTTATTTGCAACTCCGTTATTAAGTTTATCATGTGCTGAAGCCGCCGGCGATCAAAATGAACAAACGGATCGTCCATGATGACTGGAAAAGGATTGCTGTCGCGCATGGAAACGGTGAGCGAAAGACGTAAAGAGACGTACGCCTGCTCTTTTGTCGCTTGGCTCAGCTCGGCTATGTGAAAGCGCATGCCGTCTGCTCTAACGACTTCAAAAAAACCTTCAGGGTCTATTTCCAGGCTGCTATAGGCATTGCCCGTCAGCTTTTTGAAATACATTTGTGCTGCACCAATTACAGAAGGAAGCTTCTTGTCCTTTAAATCGTCCATTGTTTGGCGAATTGCGGCGGTAATCGCTTTGTCTATCGACCAGCGCTTCGCCAGTTCCGCGAGCTCCATTTTCTTTTCCTCGAATTGCTGCAGTTTGTCTTCGTATTCACCGTCCGATAATAGCATTCTCGTCATTTGCTGCTTATCCGCCTTTTCAGCAAACAAAGCATGACGTTCTTTCTTCAATTCCATCAGCCCAGCTTTATAGCCTTCAATTTTTTCAGCCGGCGAGTCGCCTGCAATTTCGAGACCTGCTTCAACATCTCCGATCCCTTCCAATTGCGCTTCCAAAAAAGCTTGTTGTTTGTGGATTTCCAGCAGACGTTCCGATTCGTCACAGAAGCGATAAAATTGCTCTAAGGTATCCGCATTTGCATGTTTTAATAGCATGTTTTGCTCGTGCTCAATTTGAGATGCGAGGGATCTGAATTGCTCAAGCTCTTGCTGGTGTTCATTGTGTTGCTCAAATGCTTTTTCAAGCTTGGCATTGGATTCGTTACGCATCGAATATTCTGTCCGAATGGCTTCATACAAACCATCAGCTGCTAACGGTTTGCCACAAGCAACTGATGCTGTTTCTAGCCATTCTTCCATTTCATGCGTAAGTTTGTCACACTCATTGCCCAGTCGCTGTAAGATTGTTTGCAAGGCTTGTATTTCACGCAAAGCATAGAATAATTCCATAACCGTTTTTCTGCCAGCTTCCGAATGGATCCCTAGCTCTTGCAGGAACATCTGATAAGCTGATTTCGCCGAGCTTTCTTGCTGACCTTGAGTCAATGATGCCACTTTTCGTTTAGAGGCCTCTAGTTGATCCAACAAGCCGTCCAGTTTTCTATCGTATTGTGCTAATTTTTCTATCAGCGCAGTAAATTCATCCTCTCGTCCACTATAAGCTGCAAGAACCTGCTGATAATCCGCTGGCAATGTTGCTGACTTTCGTCCTTGGATGAACATCCATCCTCCAGCTAAAAATGCCAATCCAGCAATCGCCGCTAACGGATAGTTTTCTTGCCATAAACCGATCACAACGCCTAGAAAACCGAGTCCGATCAATATACCGAGTAGACTTTTTGTGTTCTGAGCGGATTGAAGTTGTCCAGCCACTTTCGCTTCCGCCAGTTTCGGCGCTATTGCCAACCATTCTTCCGCAGCCTGCCGCTCCGTTTCAGAAGGTTCACTCGCTAAGAAGAATTTCAATTCCTTGCTCGATTCTTCCAATTTCGCTTTCTCATCAGCTAACTTTCGGTAATGGAAGCGTTGTTCTTCCTCTTCACGATCCGCTTTCTCAACGTGCGCCAACAACCGCTCTTCGTTTTGAAGTGAAATATCAGCCTGCAATGCCTGTTCAAGATCCATCCCCACCAAAGACAATAAACGATTTTGCTCGTCAGCATTTTTAGCCATTTCGTGTTGATTGTGAGCAAGCTCAGACCTCAGCCGATGCCAGCCACTTTCTTTAGCTAAGAGCGCTTCGATTTCGGCTACATGTTTTTTGGGCTCCAGTGGCTCAGTCTTGCCGGTTTGCTGTTCCAATAAGCTGATTTTAGCTGCTGTTTCCGATAATCGATCTGCCAATTTGTCCATTCGTCTGCGTCCATCCACCGGCATACTTGAAATCGACATCGAATTTGCTTCAAGTGTCAATGCGTCTCGTTTTGTTATCAACGGTTCAGCTTGCAGCCAGCGCTCGACGGATTTCATCGCATGATCGATTGTTTCTTCTTCTTCACTTATATCAGCTAATCGTCTGTCGATTTCCCGAATACGTGCCATATACGGTTCATACAGCTCAATCCGACTGCGGTACGTTTTTAGCTCATTTTCAAATGACTTCAACTCGTCAACCAATTGATTGATCTCCGGGTTGCGCCCGCTCTTTTTAAAGACAGTCGCCATGTCCTTTTCCAAACGACTCTCCATCTGTGCGATCGCATCCATGCCCGTTGTTCCGGAAGCCAGTAATGTTCGGCTTAATTCTTCTTCGCTCATGTTTTCGAGCCCTTGCAATTCGTGTATAGAAAACGAGAAAACCGATTCAAATGAAGCTCTGTCGTAATCCCGTAAAATCATTTTCAATTCAGCATCTGACCCACGGCTGCCATCTTCGAAATACAGCGTAACATCACCAGCCGCTTTCCCTTTTACGCGTTCGATGATCACTCGACCAAAATCAGGATCGTGAATGTGCAATTGTCCGCCATATTTGCCTCCATTTTTTGGTTCATAACGGCGCAAATTTTGGTTTTTAGTCGGATAGCCGAACAAAGTTTGAACGATAAATTGCTGCAGCGTTGTTTTGCCTGCTTCGTTTGTGCCGTAAATAATCGATAGTTCCGAATCCAACACAATTTCCCGGTCTTGATGTTTACCGAATCCGTATATGACCAATTTTTCAATTTTCATCTATTATCCTCCATTGCTGATGCCGCGACGAATTTTTTCAGCGGCAGCTGCCTGAATTTCCTCCGCAGCGGTCGCATCAAGCGGTTCCAAATAACGGCTGCCTTTTGGATGGCGATATAAATCCTTCAATACGTCTTTCCATTCCCGCATTTCCCAAGAATCCATCATGGCGATGATCTCTTCAGCAAGTGGAGACAATTCGGCAGTGTGCACCCCTTTTTCGATTGCAATCTCTTGGACGAGGAAAAATTCATCCATCTCTTCCACTGCTTCACGCACAGCTTCTTTCAATTCCTCATCTGAAATATCCAGAACCAATTCTCGCGCTTCCGCATCCAAATTTACGAAATGCATCTTCACTGCTCCGGGACCATAGCGTTCTATAAATTCACGGGCACTTTTTGTACAGGCATCCAACAATTCATTCATATGAATGACATCCTTGCAATCAACTTTGATGTCGTCAAATTGCAATACCGATGTTTGAACAAACTTTAGTTGGGTCGACGTTTTCGACAGCTCCACCTCATAAAACCCTTTTGGTCCGGACTCTCCTCTATGCCGGCCCTGGATATTCCCAGAGTAGACGATAGCTGGTTCCTCATGGAGCTGTTGGCGCAAATGGATATGGCCGAGTGCCCAGTAATCGTAATTTTTTTCTAACAACTGATGTTTTGTAAATGGAGCATAAACGGCGTGTGCTTTCTCCCCTTCGAGGCTGCCATGCAGCATGCCGATATAAAACTTCTCTGAACCGCTTGCTTCGGGATAAGCTTTGATCATCGACTCTTTGATGTGCCGTTCGCCATAGCTAAATCCTGCGATTGCGACTTCCATCCCTCGAACATCCAAACTGATTTGCGATACGGTGGCACCAAACGAATAGACATTTTGCGGCAATTCAAAGCGCGTCCAATTGCCGCTTAAATGATCGTGGTTGCCATGGCAAAGAATGACGGGAATTTTCGCTTTATCAAGTTGCTCCATGCCTTGTTGAAAACGTTGTTGCGCTCGCAAACTCCGGTCTTCGCCGTCATAAATATCGCCTGCAATCAGCACAAAGTCCGGTTGTTGTTCCAGCGCATAGGTAATGAGCCTGTCAAATGCTTCTAGCGTGCTGTCTTTGAGTTTTTGCCATTGTTCTCTCTGAAGACCTTTCAAGCCAGTGAACGGGCTTCCAAGATGCAAATCTGCCGCGTGAATAAAACGAATCCCCTTCATAAATCAAGCTCCTTCGAAAACCGAATATTTGTTCTTATTTTACCATGTTGCTGAATAAAAAAAAACCGCCAGCCGAAAAGATCGACTGGCGGTTCGCTTCACGTTATTTATTCGCCCCTAAGCGGATGGCTTTGCGTATATCTTTCAACGATTGTGAAGGTCCATACATTAAGACGCCGCCTTTATAAACACGTGCACCAATAGTGCCTAAAATACCGATTGTGATCAGCATAATTGCGATAGACAGCAACGGCTCCCATATTGGGATTTCCAGCAATCCGACCCGTAGAAACATGACGAGCGGTGCAAAGAATGGAATATAGGATGCGATCGTGACATAACGTGCTTCCGGCACTGCGATTCCGGAAAACGCGATAAAGGAAGCAATGATAACCAGAAACATCATCGGCAGCATCAATTGCTGTACATCTTCTGTTCGGCTGACGAGTGATCCGAGCAAAGCTGCGAGCACTGCATATAAGAAATAACCGAGCAAGAAAAACAATAATGCAAATAAGAATGTGCCGACTTTCAGGTCGGAAAATCCGAACACGCCGTACATACCGCTTGAAAGATCGGTGCCGGCCGACTTAATCGCAAAATAGCCGGCCGTTCCAAAAATGCCCATTTGCAAGATGCCGAGCATGCCGATGCCGGCAATTTTCGCAAACATATGCTTAACTGGCGACACGCTTGAAATGAGAATTTCCATGACCCGCGACGATTTTTCAGTCGCCACTTCCATCGCAATCATGTTCGGGTAGTAAATAACCGCTACATAAATGAGTAAAATCAATACGTAAACGAGGCCTCTTGCTTGGTTTAGTTCTTCTTCAGACTTGGAAGAAGCCGCCACCGCCTCGCGCTCAAAGGAGACAGGTGAAAACAATTGAGCAACTTCGGCTTGCTGAAGACCAAGCGAATCAGCAGCTAAAATAGTCTGCATCCCTTGCACAGCTTGTTCAACGTCCGCACCGCTGCTCATGCCATTTGCCGATTCCGTCACATAACGGGCAGTCAATCGCTCCGCTTGTTTAAGTTCAATATATGCATCAACCGTACCCTCTTCGATTCCTTCCCGCAACTCGGACTCTGACATGACGGCTTGCTTTGCTTGAACCTCGCTGCCCCCAGCAGTCAATTGAGTTTGCAACAAAGGAGCCAATTCTCCTGATGAATCCAAAACATGCAGCACTTCCGCCTCGTCATCATCACCGAAACTTTCAATGATATTCGGCAAATTTGCCATCAGAAAAAAAGATGCCGCCACAATGACTGTCGTAGCGATAAACGATTTTGTTCTAGCTTTTGTTAGGAAGGCCTGCTTGAAAATGATCCAAAAACTATGCATGCGTTTTCCCTACTTTCGCCACAAAAATTTCTTCCAAAGTCGGTTCTTCAATGGCAAAATAACGCAAATCCCCAAGCTTCTGCGATTCAGCTAGCAAAGTTTGCGCCACAGCCTCTTTATCGATTCTGAAAATGGCTCCATCATGCGTTTGAGTAAATGCATCTACTCCCGCAATTTCACTTAAGGTTGATAAATCTTGATCCATTTTGATGCGGACATTGTGCTTGCCGAACGAACGTTTTACATCGCGAATCGACCCGCTGACAATCACTTTTCCGTGATCGAGAATGCTCATGTCATCGCATAATTCCTCCACATGGTCCATCCGGTGGCTGGAAAACACAATCGTCGCTCCTTGTTGCTGAAAATCTTGGATTGCCGACTTCAACATGCTGACGTTGACCGGATCCAATCCTGAAAAAGGCTCATCCAAAATTAACAATGATGGTTTATGTATTAATGAAGCGATAAGTTGAATTTTTTGCTGATTGCCTTTGGATAGCTCTTCCACTTTTTTAGCCGCATAATGCGTCACTTCAAAACGTTCCAACCAGCGATGCGCTTCCAGTTTTGCATCTTTAGCAGACATCTTTCGCAATTGTGCCAAGTAAACAAGTTGCTCTTCCACTCGCATTTTTGGATACAAGCCCCGTTCTTCCGGCAAATAACCGATTTCCGGACTGTTCGCATACGTGATGGGTTTGTCGTTCCACGTCACGGTGCCGTGCGTTTGGTTTAGAAGTCCTAAAATCATTCGGAAAGTGGTGGTTTTGCCTGCTCCGTTCGCGCCCAAGAATCCATACATTTGGCCTTGTTCCACTTGAAGCGATAAATTGTCCACGGCTGTGAAATCACCGAATTTCTTAGTGGCATTTTCAATTTTTAACGCCATTAAAAATCCCCCCTTTTCCTTTAATACGATACGTCTAGTGAAATGTTTCAAAATCAAGGACATTTTTCACGAAAAACGCTATACTGAAAAATGAACAAGCATTCAGAAGGAGTTGTCCATGCATGCGAACTTATAAATTGACCGCCTACGAAAAAAACGGGGAATTGATCACTGAAGAAACATTTACTGCTGAAAATGACAGCCAAGCGAAAGAACAAGGCCAAGCACTCTTAGAAGAAAAATCGCTTCTTGAGAAAACGCATCGCCTGGCTTCTCCAGCCGGCAAATTATTATTGTTTCATTCGTAAAATAAAAGGTGCAATGGGAAATTCCCGTTGCACCTTTTGCCGTTTTACTTAAATTGATTTACGGTTTTTTCGCTTCGCTTACTTGCCTTGAAACGCAGGTTTCCGTTTCTCGACGAACGCTTGGATGCCTTCGAGATGGTCAGTGCTTTTGCGCATCGTCGACTGAGCAGACGCCTCCATCTCCAGCACTTGTTCAAGTTCTGCCACTTTCAAATGGTGAAGAATGTGCTTGGTCGCAAGTTTCGCTTTTACCGGAGAAGCCAAGGTTTGTTCAACATAGGCATTTGCGTATTCCATCGAACGTCCTTCAGCTGTCACTTCATCGATAATTCCTTTAGCCAAAGCGTCATGTGCTTTTAATACTTGTCCCGCCCAAATCATTTGTTGGGCTTTTGGTACACCGACGCGCTCTTTCAAAAAGAAATGTCCGCCGCCATCCGGCACCAATCCAATGCCGATAAAGTTCATTGCCAATTTGCTGTTTTCTTCCGCAATAATGTGATCGCATGCCAACGCCATGCTAAATGCAAGTCCGGCTGATGCACCGTGAATCGCTGCAATTGTCACTTGCGGCAACGTATAAAGGGCTTTTGCCAATCGGCTGACGTCCACCATGACGCTGTCAATATCCATCGGGTTTGCTGGATCCATCATTTCTTTAATATCGCCGCCGGCTGAAAATGCTTTACCTTCGCCGTGGATGACCAATACTTGAAGTGTGCTGTCTTGATGAAGGGATTCAAAACAATCCGCAAGTTCTTTCATCATTGTGCCGCTCATGGCATTCATCGCTTGTGGACGGTTTAACTTCAAATAGCCCGTGCGTCCTTGTTTCTTCAATTCCAGTGTTTCATACATACAAAAAAGACACCCTTTCGCAAAAATGAATTGTGATTCATCTTTACGTATTCGGTGTCTTCTTGTGAAATCCCTTTTTTTATCGCAACGTATATGCAATTTATTACGTTGCGATTTCAAGGAATTACATAGATTCGTATAACGATTGAACAGGTTTGATCAATACGCGGTTCACTTCGTCGATAATTTGGCTAAGGCTCATTTCAGCTTCAAGCATTGCCAAGATTTTCGGGTTTTCTTGAGCAGCTACTGCTGTAGCTTGCGCGTCCATCATTTCCTGCTCTGTGATTTCTTCGCCTTGCGCTTGTTTCTGCTGCAACGTGATTTGCAAATCGCGGAAGCTCTTGAACAATTCGTTCGAGTCGCTGTCTGAAGATACGGCTTCAACCGCTTGCTTCAATTTTTCGTATTCCTCTGTGCTGCGGAACGTGCTTTCCAATTTGTTGATATCATCATAGATATTAACTGTCATCATCATTCTCCTCTTTTTTAAATATTCAGTCCTATGGCAATCAATCCCTGGACTATACCAATCAGTCCACCCAGAAATGCGCCTAGCACCGTAATCATTTTCAACTCGCGCCGTGAAATGCCAAGTACAAGCTCTTCCAACCGACTGAGTTCAAATGAATCGACCTGTTCTTTCACCATGCTTTCGATGTTAATCTTACGCAAGGCTTCTTCCAATCTCACTTCCCCTTGCTGAAAAATGAATTCAGCAATAAGCGGTGTAAGGTGTTTCCCTGTCCATTCTAACCCGTTTGGCCAAGTCTGTGCAAGTGTCGCATTTAGGCGGCCATTAATGTTGGCTGTTTCACGTACATATTGCTTTACAGAATCAAGTGCCGGGTTAAAATCGAATTCTTTTAGCAATTCATCCGCTCTTTTGTCTTGCAGTTTTTCCCATTCACCGTGTGCCAGTGAAGTTACCAGCTCGAACGTTTTTGGCGAATTTAAAAATTTGACGATCTCGGGCTGGATGCGGTCAACAATCGGCCGCGATTCCCCAAGCAGCGATTGGAGCATGCTACCGAAACGCCCGCGAGATGCGAGAAACTCTTCAAACAAAGCTTTGATGGTCTGACGGCCTTGGAACGATACAAAATAATCGGTAGCCTGATCGATGCCATATTTAACACCGTGGATCATTTTCGCTTCGGCTTCAGCTTTCCAATTGTCCGGCATCAACTCTCGAATGGTTTTTCCTTCGATATAGGCTTTGACCGAATCTGCTTGCCGATCCACCAATTCATCCAGTTTCGACTCAAGCCTCACATCAAGATCTTGCTGATTGGCCACTTCCAACCAATCGTTCATTGAACGCGTAGATTGGAAAACATGGGCATCCAGTTGCCGTTGAATCCAGTGTTCTGTTCGTGTTTGCATGTCTTGATTTAAAAACCGTTTTTTGAAGGTTTCTGGCGTCAAAAGATGATCGACGATTGTCCGCCCTAATTGAGTGGACAATTCGTCGCGCCTTTTCGGAATCAATCCAGGGGTCAAAGGCACACGCCAAGAACCGATATACATTGTTTTATAGGGCCGGAACAGCATTTTGATGGCGATAAAATTCGTGATTCCGCCGATCAAAGCACCGATGATAGCCATGAAGATCAGCGTCAATATGATGTTCAATTTTTTCACTCTTTTCTTTTTCTTCTTTGTTAATCCGATTTAATCCCCTTATACTAGAGAAGAGACGCAAAGGGGGATATTTATGCTTCAGCATTTTAAGTTTAAACCGATGTTTGAAAACGCCCAGCTTCCTGGCTGGAACATTTCTTTCTTCTATAAAAATGAACGCATCGCAGGTGAATACCACCCTGATGGAACAATCGTCTGGCAAACGGAACCGCCGCAGGACGAAGAAACTGTAAAAGCCATGATACACGAGCTAATGCTCTTTCATGTATACGATTGAGACACCGAAATGTTTCGGTGTTTGGCTGTAAACAAATTCATATTATATGAAGCACGGTGTATAAGCTCCAATCGGTCTGGCCACTTCGCTTTCCGTGGGCTCAGCTTCAGCCTCCTCGTCACTATCGTGACTGCGGGGTCTTCAGCTTTCGCTGTCCCACAGGAGTCTTCGTGGCCAGACCGCTTGAAGGATCCCATCTTTTATCATAGTGAGCTATCGGGGTCCACTCACTATTTACAATAACTCTACTGTTTTGAATACGTCACTCAAGGATCTGTAGCACCAAGTGGCGACTCCTGCGGAAGAACGGGGTGATGAGACCCCGCAGGAAGCGCATTGACCGAAGCTTGCGAGGGCAAGCTCTTGCGACGAAGCTAGCGCAGCGATGCAGGAGCAGCTCTTTTTAGCGACGAGGAGGCTCAGCGCTTCGTTCTTGGCAACTGACACCGCGACGTCCTGTCGCGTCAGTTGCATGACCCACATCCTGTGGGCCCAAAGCGTCCACTTGGTGCGAAAGATCCACTCTAAATAAGAAAAAATGATTTATTATTCTATAGTATGCAAGCTGACACCGAAATGTTTCGGTGTTTTTTTGTGCTCTATTTTCATTATAGGTAACGCTATTGATTTTTAACAGCAATTGCAATTTAACGAAAAAAAGGGAATGTCCCTTTTACCCGACATGATGGGTAGGAGACATTCCTGATTGGATTTTATACATTTGGTAATATTGACCGCCGAGTTTCATCAATTCTTCATGCGATCCCATTTCGGCGATTTCACCGTGGTCCAGCACCAGAATGCGGTCAGCGTTTTTAATCGTCGACAGCCGGTGCGCAATGATGAATGTCGTGCGGCCCTTTTTTAAGACATTCATCGCGTGCTGGATGATTTCTTCTGTTTCGGTGTCGATATTCGATGTTGCTTCATCCAATATGAGGATGGCCGGATCGAATGCCAGCGCTCGAGCGAATGACACCAATTGGCGCTGCCCGGATGACAGCGTACTGCCTTTTTCGACAACTTCTTCATCAATGCCTTTCGGCAAATGCTTCAGCACTCGTTCCCCGCCAACAGCTTCTAATGCATCTTCCACCATTTGGCGAGTGATGCGTTCGTCGCCAAGCGATACATTCGATTCAATCGTTCCGGTAAACAAATACGGATCTTGGAGTACGATCCCCATGTGCTCTCGAACCGATTGGCGCGTCATATCATTGATGTTGACGCCGTCAATCGTAATCCGCCCTTTGGAAACATCGTAAAAACGCAGCAACAAATTCATTATGGAGCTTTTTCCGGAACCGGTATGGCCGACAAGTGCAACGGTTTCACCTTGTTTCGCTTCAAAACTGATTTCTTTTAGTACATACTCTTCTTCGTCATACGCAAACCAAACATCTTCAAAACGGACGTTTCCACGATAGCGTGCCACTTTCGCGTCGCTAACCGGCTCCCCTTCCCGGTCAAGTAAACGGAAGACCCGTTCCGCTGCGACAAGTGCCTGTTCCAAGCGCGAAAACTGATTGACGATACCGCTGATCGGATTGAATAGACGGATGATGTAATCGATAAACGCGTAAAGTACGCCGACCGTTACCACACTGTCACCGGTGATTGACCCGCTTCCGAAATATGCGATAAACAAGATGAAGATCAATGCACGCAACACACCTACCATATTATATGAAGCGGCTGCTTCAAGAACCAACAGCTTTTGTTGGAATTGGTAATGCTTATTGTTCATCTCTTCAAATTCCGCTTTCATGTTCTTTTCATTGCGGAACGCTTGAATGATTGTCATTCCTTGGATCGACTCATTGATCATGGCATTCATGTCACTCAATTTCTCCCGCACCACGCGATTGTATTTGGCAGCGTATTTGCGGTAGATGAGCATCCAGCCATAAAGCAGTGGGATTAATACAAGCATGATGGCTGCAAGCTTCCAATCAAGGTAAAACAATGCGATGTAAATTCCCGCCATATACATGAAACTTGTGGCAAATTGGGAAAATACGGTAAAGAACAATTCACGGATAGCTTCCGTATCATTCGTAATGCGCGACACAACTTTGCCTGCTGGCAAGTTGTCGAAATATCGAATCGGCAATGTCTGCACATGGCCATACACATCATTGCGCATTTTTTTGATGATGCTGTTTGCGCCTTTTTGCAAGTAGATAAATTGGAGATAGCGGAAGATTGCCGCCACGATTCCAAAAGCTAAGAATATGACCAATAAATACGCAATCGGTTCAAAATCCACATTCCCACCTTGCATCGGCGCGATATGCTCATCAATTATTTCTTTAGCGATCAACGGCGCAGCGAGATCCGCTGCGACCGCAATCGCAAGGAGCACAAGCCCCGTTATTAAAATCCCTTTAAAATAAAGGGCGTATTGAAACAACCTTTTTCCTGTCCCCATGATTACACCTCCTCGATTTGTTGACGGAGAAATTGTTCGTGGAACCATCCTCCCGCTTTCAACAAATCCTCATGAGTTCCTTCTTCAATAATTTTCCCTTCATCAAGTACGACAATCCAATCGGCATGCTGCACAGCAGACAATCGGTGGGTCGTGATAATTGTCGTTTTTCCGGAACGTTCGTTTTGAATGTTTTCGATGATTTTCGCTTCTGTTTTCGCATCGACTGCGGATAGCGAATCGTCCAAAATAAGAATTTCCGGTTTTTTGATCAATGCTCGTGCAATCGAGATACGTTGTTTTTGTCCACCAGATAAGGCGACGCCTTTTTCACCGACGAGCGTGTCTAGCCCTTTAGGCAGTTTCGCAAGATCCGATTCAAAATGCGCAATGCGAATCGCTTCTTGAATGTCTTCATCACTCGCATCACTCTTGCCGAACAGAATATTGTCGCGCACTGAACGGGAGAATAATACATGGTCTTGTGGGACATAACCGATCCAACTGCGCAATTGGTCTTTTGACAAGTCAGCAAGATCGACACCGTCCATAAGAATTGTTCCCTGCCCTGCTGGGTATTCCCGCAGCAATTGTTTGACGAAAGTCGTTTTTCCGCTGCCGGTTTTACCGACAATGCCAAGTGTTTGGCCACTGTTTAATGATAAGTTAATGCCTTGCAAGTTCACGGTACTCGATTGCGGATACGTAAAACTGAAGTCCCGGAAACGAATTTGATGCGGCGTTGTTGCCGCCTTCGGACTAACAGCTTCTGTAACATCCTCTTTTGTATCGAGTGTTTCGTTAACTCGATCGAGGGATGCATTGCCACGCTGCAATATATTGATCATTTCACCGATTGCAAACATCGGCCAAACGATCATGCCCAAATAAACATTGAATGCGACCAAATCTCCGAGCGTCATCTTGCCTTCTGCAACAAGGAATGCGCCATAGCCCAACCCAATCATATAACTGACCGTCGTCAAGACTTTCGTGACCGGTGCGAATAATGCATCAATCCGCTCAACCGCCATGTATTTTTCGTAGACGTCGGTTGTCATGTCCGCGAACCCTTTTTCGGATTTACGCTCCTGTACATATGCACGGATGACGCGCACACCGCCAATCGATTCGAGAACACTATCGTTCATATCCCCGAACGCATCCTGCGCCGCTGTGTAGTGGGTATGAATCTTTTTGCCCAAAATTTGAACGATAATGGCCAGAATCGGCAACGGTATGAGCGCTAAAAATGTCAGTTCCCAAGACACAAGCATACCCATTGCTACAATAATCGTAGCCATATAAAGCGTCGAATCGACGAGGGTTAAAATACCGAATCCTGCTGTTTCTGAAATGGCGCGTAGATCATTTGTTGCCCGCGCCATTAAATCGCCCGTGCGATTTTTCTCGAAAAATGTAGGAGTCATTTTCATGAAATGATTCATGAGGCCCGTCCGGAGCTGGCGCTCAATGACATATGCTCCGCCGAACAACTGATATTGCCACGCAAAGTTGGTAACATAAGCAAGTACCATTGATACCGCCAATACCCCTATATATTGCCATAGTAGCAATGACGTCATTTCTTCTTGTGCAATGGCATCGATTGCCACTCCGATGAGCCATGGAGGTATGATTTCCAAGACATTTGCAACCATTAGAAGACCGACTGCTATGCTATACCGAATCCAATTTTCTTTAAAGAACCATTTTAATTTCCATAAAACACTAAACATTGCTTATCCCTACCTTCGATTTCTGTTGGTCACTAATCGCCTTCAAGCGATTCCTTGATCATGATTTTCCGTTTCTGTAATTTTCCCATCTTTCTTCTCCCCTTTTCGAATTATTGCTTTGTTTAATTGGACCAACAAAACAAGTTTATTATTTGCACAGCCAAAGACTGATCAAACCATCCTTAAAATAAATTCAAAAATTTCCCAATATAAAAACATACAAAAACGCGCACCCATTTTCAAGGTGCGCGCGCACGAAAAAAGGCAAGTCCGCAGACCTGCCTTAAGTAATTCTAGTCACGAAATATCAAAGACTATTTACAGGTAAGTCTGGCAACGATATGAAATTAATTGAACTTGCGCATTTGATTTTTTCATTGCCACGACCTCCTTTTCTTTGATTTGGTAATTCAAGAGTAACACTGCCATTTTTAAATTGTCAACGTTTTTCGAATAAATTCTATTTTGTGTTAAATTGAAATGTTTCAAAGACCTATACGAGGGTAATTTAGTACTAATAAAATCATTTGAACGGAGATGGTATGGATGTATCACAATATCGCTGTAGCTTATGATGGTTCAGAAGGAAGTAAAATGGCCCTCGATCAGGCTCTCAAACTAATGGAGCTTATGCCCGATGCCAAGCTAAATGTCGTTTATGTCAACGAAGAATACCACGATAACTTCAAAGCAGCGCGAATGGGTGACGCTGCAAACCGTGTAGTTTCCGCAAATGTGGACAGTACTTATGCTCAGAACATGCCGTTTGAAATTGGGCAAAATGGCTATCGACCACCGAGTGATTTGAAGCGCCCGGATGATTTTGAAGACCCTGCAACAGAATATTCAAAGCATATGCACAATGATATTCAACGACAACTTGATGCAAAAGGCGTTGAAGGTAACGTTTTGGCGCTTGAAGGAAGTGCGAGCAAAATGATTCCTGCATATATTGATGAACAAAATGTTGATCTATTGGTTGTGGGGAACAGCGGAAAATCCGGATTACAGAAATTTTTCATTGGCTCGGTCAGCAAACGTTTGCTAAAAGAGTCACCGTGCTCTGTACTGGTTGTAAAATAATTACTAATACACAAAACGGGAGCTAGGCATTTAAACTCGTTTTGTGCTTTTTTATTGTCCAAATACATGATTCTGTACATTAAATCGTCATAATTTTATCAGTTTAATACAATTTATAGGGGGTAAACATTACTAAGAGAAACAATTCTAAATACAAATAGAAAGAAGGGAAGCAGCTATGACGAAGCATACCGTTTATTTTCTGGATTCACACCAGCACCGCGGTCTCATGGCTGAAATCTGGGCAAATCGCCTGGAACTTCCTGACTGGGATATCCGAAGTGCTGCATGGGGTCAGCCAGAATTCAACGAAACCCCGTTCCAAGTAATGAAAGAAGTGGTTTTTGAAATTCCAAAAGTGGAGCCTCGCTTCTACAATCCAGTTGAAGTAGGAGAAGCTGATTTGATCATCGCTTTGCAAGACAGTGATTTTGAAAGTGCCGATATTCCACTCGACTTGCCTATGCAAAAATTGTTGATCTGGAATATTCGCAATCCAGAGCTGCGAAGCTCTGATGAACACGAACAATGGGCTCTTTACCAAGAAATCTGTGATGAAATCGCGATCAATATAAAAAATCTCGAACCATATTTCCGAGCTAATTATATGTAAAAGCCCGTCTCTTTTAAAAGAGACGGGTTTTTTCATGTGTATAAAACTGCGCGCACTGGACTTCCGTCGGCGCCTGTAATTTTTAAAGGCAGCGCCGCTAATTGATAACCCCCCGTAGGAACACCATCCAAGACGATGCCTTCTAAGATATAGCGCTTTGCCTGATTCATCGCATGATGCATCGGTAATTCCTTGCTCGTCTGCGGATCTACAGAAGGCACATCGACACCGAGCAAGCGGATATTTTTATCAGCCATCCATGCTGCAATCGCTGTATCGAATTCCGGCCAATTTGATGGGAATATTGAACGATCTTGCCAAGTTCCCGTGTGTAGCAAGACCGCTTCTACGCCATCCTCTATCTCTGGCAAATCCTCCACCCTAATTTTATCAATGCCGGATACGTCAACTACTTGCGCTGTCGTCAAATAGATTTCGAGCGGTAATTCCTCCACTTTCAAGCCATTTTCATCGTAATGAAATGGGGCATCAATATGTGTTCCCATATGCGTACTCGTAGACAATTCGCCGATATTCACCGAACCGCTTTGTTCTTGTGTGACTGACAAGCGATACATAAATGGCACGTCTCCCGGCCATTCGGGTGTTTGGGCGTTTAATGCCATGGAAATATCAATGATTTTATTCGCCATCTAGGCCACCACGTTTCTGTCATTGCTGAATTTCTTGTAATCCTCGTTGTCCATGATATTCTTCAGTCGGACAACTACTTCTGAGACGTCGCCATACGACGTGTAAAGCGCTACGGGAGCTAACCGGATAATGTTTGGTGCACGGAAATCCGGTACCACACCCGCTTCTTTTAAAGCTTTGCAAATGCGCGCCGCCTCTTCATGTGCAAGTGCGATATGCCCCCCGCGCGCTTTATCTTCTAACGGCGTGACATCTTCCAACGCTGGAATGTGCTGTGCGATCAAGTCACGCAGCCATTTCGTCAATCCGAGAGATTTTTGACGCACTGCTTGAATATCGGCTTCTTCAAAAATTTCGATGCTGCCCAATAGCGGCGCCATGCTGAAAATATTCGGCGTGCCTATTTGATAAGCCCCGGCCCCTTCTGCTTTTGTAAACGAGTGGTCCATATCGAATTGTTTGGTTTTATCAGATCCGAACCACCCGGCAATTCCCGGTAGCAATTGATGGTGACGTTCATGAATGTACAATCCACCCGTACCGCCCGGACCCGAATTCATGTACTTATAATGGCACCATACGGCAAAGTCCGCACCGCTATCATGCAATTCATGCGGCAACGCACCGATCGAATGGGCCAAATCAAAGCCGGCCAAAATTCCTTTTTCATGTGCAGCTGCGGTAATTTCGCGAATCGGCAATAATTGCCCACTGCGGTAAAGCACCGACGGCAGCATAATCAAAGCTACTTCATCCGTCAATTCGTTCAAGATGTCCTGCAACTCCAATGTGTAACCGTCGCGGCTCTTCACTTTTTTCATGCATGTTTCCGGGTTCAACCCGCGTAAACGAAGATGACTTTCAACCGCGTAAATGTCCGATGGGAAATTCAATTCGTCTACTACGATCGCAAACCGCTCAGCGGTTGGATGAAAAACAGTAGATAGCATTTGATGAATATTAGACGTAATCGAACCCTTCACCATCACTTCATGCGGTTTTGCTCCGACCAAAGGCGCAATACGGGCACTTAAATCTTCCGCCATAGTAAACCATGGATCATTGCCTTCCATCCATCCGTCTATGCCATGAATTTTCCAGCTTTCCGCGACTTCCAGCAATTTCGCCTCTGCTCGCTTCGACATAAGACCAAGTGAATTGCCATCCATGTAAATTTGGTTGTCTGTCTGGTAAAATTCCTGTTTAAAACGTGCCAGTGAATCCATTTCATCAAGCTGTTTTGCAACTACCATCGTTCATCCCCCTCATAATAATGCGTATGATGCAGCTCCGAGAATTGCCGTGACCACCACCACAATCCACGGCGCCAGTTTAAAATAGACTAACATTGCAAAAGCCGTAATCGCAATGGCAAAATCGACCGGTCCGCGGATTCCCGCTGTAAAGACCGGATCATACAACGCGGCGAGCAAAATTCCGACGACACTCGCATTAACCCCTTTTAATGCAGCTTGCACACCGGACTTTGTGCGAATCGCACTCCAAAAAGGCAACGTTCCAATGACCAATAAAAACGATGGCAAGAACATCGCAACGACGGCGATGACGGCTCCCCATCCGCCGGACATGATTTGTCCAAGGTATCCAGATAATGTGAATAATGGTCCAGGGACAGCTTGTGCTGCTCCGTAACCGGAGATAAACACGTCCGCTTCCATCCAGCTAGGCACTACTTCTCTTTCAAGCATCGGCAAGACGACATGGCCGCCGCCAAAAACAATCGAGCCCACCCGGTAGTAAATATCAAAAATAGCAAATTGTGCAGATTCCAAGATTGTTCGCAGCAATGGAAGACCGACTAATAAAGTAGCGAATATCGTCCAAGCGGCAATTCCTGTCTTTTTTCCGAATGTCAGTACAAGTTTCACTGCTTCTGGCGCTTTTTCATTGCGGTACATCATATAGCCGATAATTCCCGCGATGACAATGACCGCTATTTGCGCCCACGCCGTAGGAACGAGAAGAATGGTGGATGCTGCAGCTACTGCAAGCGCAATTCTTGGTAAATCTGGTGCCAATGATTTCCCCATTCCCATCAATGCATGGGCAACCACCGCAACTGCGACAATTTTCAACCCGTGGATCCAACCACTATCGAATGAGCCGTTAGACACCAGCATCGCAAAAAGCACCAGTAAAAGCACAGATGGCATTGTGAAGCCAAACCAAGACAGGAAGCCGCCAAAGATTCCGCCTCTTAGCATACCTATTGAAATTCCCACCTGTGAGCTTGCTGGCCCCGGAAGAAATTGACACAACGCTACAAGATCGGCGTATGCTTTGTCATCCAACCATTTACGCTTCACGACATATTCTTCACGAAAATACCCTAGGTGTGCTGTCGGTCCCCCGAATGAAGTGAGCCCTAATTTAGTTGATGCTTTTAAAATTTCCAGGTAATTCTTTTTTGCCATCGTTGTCTCCTTTAATACCTCAGTTTTCATGTAACTACATTTTCCAGCAAAAGCTGAATTTTATTGCTCCAATTAAAGAATAGCGGATTGCTTTTATGTTGTCATGTGCCACCCGGTATCGGACCATTCCACTGCTATTGGCAGATTGGTACTTTTGTGCAGTTTCTGCTATACTTAATAAGCTAAAAATATAACTTCACAGCACTTATATAAGTCCCTTTGGCTTTTCGCCATGGCGGTACTTTACATCATATGTTTTATTGAAGCGGCTCTCATTCGAGGGTCGTTTCACTTTGTTCGGGAGACTTGGAGGCGGGAAACTTTATGGAACTTTACACAAATTTACGCAAAGGGGAAAGAGGCGCCTGGGTCAGCATAGGCGCTTATATCTTTCTCAGTGCGATCAAACTCAGCTTCGGTTTCGCTGGCTCATCTGAAGCCCTCAAAGCAGATGGACTGAATAACTTAACGGACATTATTGCATCTGTTGCTGTGCTAATCGGCTTGCGCATTTCCCAAAAGCCGCCTGATGAAGATCATCATTATGGCCATCTTCGCGCGGAGACCATCGCATCTCTCGTCGCTTCATTCATTATGGCGGTCATCGGTCTTCAAGTGCTGATTGGTGCAACTCAACGATTTATTGCGCCTCCAGAAGCCACACCTTCATTGTTTACAGCATTTGTCGCTTTCTTCAGCTCCATTGTCATGTACTTTGTGTACCGCTATAACATCAAACTAAGTAAAGAAATCAAAAGCTCCGCAGTCCGGGCAGCTGCTTACGATAACCGCTCCGATGCCCTTGTCAGTATTGGAGCCGGGATCGGTATATTTGGTGCTGTATTTGGCGCTCCGATTATCGACGTTATTACAGCTTTCATCGTCGGCTTGATTATCATCAAAACAGCGATTGATATTTTCAAAGAAGCTGTGTGGGCGTTGACGGACGGATTTAATGAAGACGAAGTCGAAACGATGTCCGTTCTTGTAAGAAAAGTGCCAGGCGTGATCGAACTTCGCGATTTCAAGGGACGCAGCCATGGAAATGTCATGTTCATCGATTTGACGATTGCCGTTAATCCGGAGCTGAATGTCATTGAAAGCCATTGGATTACAGAAGAAATCGAACGAAAAATTGATAAAATACGAGCGAACTGTGTAATCCTCGTGCACATTGAACCTGTTTACGAAGAAGATGATCCATCATAAAAGACGGCGAAAAGAAATCTTTTCGCCGTCTTTTATCTATTGCATATACATGGA
>JBFEIJ010000024.1:0-32434 GCA_041553775.1 Planococcus sp. (in: firmicutes) | reverse complement strand
CTAAGCCTTATACCGCTGATGAATTAGCGGCGAATGGCTGGGCGACAAAGATCATCCAAGACGATCGCGACATTGTGGACTTTATCTCCTCGATGAAAAAAATCTTGCCAGAAGTCCACCAAGCCTATAAGGAAATCGCAATCAGGAAATGGCAAACGACCAACTTGAAAGACCGTGTGGACGCAGAAGTCAGCCGTTGCGCTAAGCTCTGGGCAGAAGATGCACATCATGATGCGGTTGATCGCTTCCTTTCTAAAACCAAGAAATAGGCTCCCGATTTAGGGAGTCTTTTTCAATTGATAAGAGGTTAAAACATTTTATGTCTGTAGCTATAGTTAAGAGATTTCCGATTCGCTTTTATTATATATTTAGAAAATTTTGTCCCAATAGTTGAAATCGCTTACAAAATTCGTATATGCTATAGAAGGGAGAAAAACATTGGGGGTATTTCTAATATGAAAAAAATCCTAATCGCGAACCGAGGCGAAATTGCGCGCCGCATTATCCGAACGTGCAACCGTCTTGGCATCGAAACGGTCGCTATCCACTCCGAAGCAGATGGGGATCTGCCTTACGTCAGTGAAGCGACTGAAGCTGTTTTAATCGGACCAAATCCGGTTGTACAGTCATACTTACAAGCAGATAAAATTATTGAAGTGGCAAAAACTCATAACGCCGAAGCAATTCATCCCGGCTATGGACTATTGTCGGAAAACGCGAATTTTGCCCGTAAAGTGGCAGAAGCTGGTCTAGTTTTTATCGGACCATCCGCAGATATCATAGAAAAAATGGGCGACAAGCTCGAATCCCGCCAAACCATGGCCAAAGCAGGCGTCCCTGTAGTGCCTGGAACAGTTGATGGGGTAGCTTCGATTGAAGAAGCGATTGAAGAAGCAAACAAAATCGGTTATCCGCTCATGCTAAAAGCGAGCGCGGGTGGCGGTGGCATCGGCATGGTGCGCTGCGATAATGAGCAAGCGCTCAGTCAGCAATTTGCCTCTGTTAAAAATCGGGCAAAAGCGTATTTTGGCGACGATGTCGTTTACTTGGAGAAGTTCATCGCAGACTCGCGTCATATCGAAGTGCAGATTTTCGGCGATAACCATGGCAATATCGTTCATTTGTTTGAGCGGAATTGTTCGGTTCAGCGCCGCAACCAAAAAGTGATTGAAGAATCGCCATCGCCGGATCTGCCGGAAGAAGTTCGCCAACGTCTATGTGATGCTGCTGTAAAAGCGGCAAGAGCGGTCGATTATACAAACGCCGGCACCGTTGAATTTATTGTGGATGCGAACAACGAGTTTTATTTCCTTGAAATGAACACAAGGCTTCAAGTCGAACATCCGGTCACTGAAGAAGTGACGGGCTATGATTTGGTTGAATGGCAGCTTGATGTGGCCACAGGTAAAACATTGCCTGCTCAAGAAAGCATTCAATCGACCGGCCACTCGATCGAATACCGCATTTACGCGGAAGATCCGAAAACATTCTTTCCATCGCCAGGTTTATTGCAAACGGTAGAGTGGGGAGAAGGAGCGCGTATCGAAACCGGTTATGAGCAAGGTAATACGGTAACGCCTTTCTATGATCCGATGATTTCAAAAGTAATCATTACGGGAACTGATCGGGCAGACGCTCTTCAAAAATCACAAAACTTTTTCAATCAAACGAATATAATAGGTGTTAAAACGAATTTGCCGTTATTCCGCGAATTCATAGGTTCAACCCAATTTGTTTCAGGAGCATATGCAACGTCTGTGCTGCCGAAATGGATGGATAAAACGAAGGAGGAACAAAAATCATGAAAGAATTGAAAGCGTCAATGGCAGGAACTGTATTAAATGTATTAGTAGCAGAAGGTGAATCTGTAACTCCGGGGCAAGCATTGATCATGCTTGAGTCGATGAAAATGGAAATTCCAGTCGAAGCTGAAGTTGCGGGCACTGTTGAGAAAATTCACGTGGAAACAGGCAGTTTTGTAAACGAAGAAGAAACATTGGTTACATTCGCTGAGTAAAGAGCTTTTTTATGCAAAGGGGACAGGTGAAATGACTAAAACAACCGAAACAACAGGGTATAATGAGCGCTTGGAGCAAAAGCTTGCCACGATTTTTGCCGGCGGTCAGCCTAAATATCATGAAAAAATGAAAGAAAGCAATAAATTATTCGTTCGCGACCGTTTGAAATTGCTTTTCGACGATGAACATTATGTGGAAGATGGCCGTTTTGCGAACGTCGAAGCGGGCGATTTACCTGCAGATGGCGTAGTCACAGCTATCGGTAAAGTGAATGGCCAAACAGTATGTGTAATGGCTAATGATTCGACTGTTAAAGCGGGGTCGTGGGGATTCCGTACAGTAGAAAAAATCATTCGTATTCAAGAAACAGCTGAAAAAATGCAAGTGCCGATGCTTTATTTGGTCGATTCGGCGGGTGCACGAATTACCGATCAATTGGACATGTTTCCAAACCGTAGGGGTGCGGGGCGGATTTTCCATAATCAAGTAAGAATGTCCGGCATGGTGCCGCAAGTCTGCTTGCTATTTGGACCTTCTGCAGCAGGCGGAGCTTATATTCCTGCTTTTTGCGACATCGTCATTATGGTTGAAGGTAATGCTTCAATGTATCTTGGATCGCCGCGTATGGCTGAAAAAGTTATCGGTGAAAAAGTGACATTGGAAGAAATGGGCGGAGCGCGTATGCATTGCACAGTAAGCGGTGTCGGCGACGTATTAGTAGCGACTGAAGAAGAAGCAATTTCTGAAGCACGCCGTTACTTGCAAAATTTCCCTGCGAACTTTGCGATCAAGCCTGAAAAAATCGAAGCGAAGGCAGCAAAAGCAGGCCGGACGCTCGAAGCGATTATTCCGGAAAACCAAAACGCTCCATTTGATATGTATGAATTGATCGATCAATTGGTCGATGAAGGAAGCTTTTTTGACATCAAGAAATTGTTCGCGGCAGAACTGATCACGGGTATTGCCCGCATTGATGGCCAAGTGGTCGGCATTCTTGCCAACCAACCAAAAGTCAAAGGCGGCGTATTGTTCGGCGACTCAGCCGACAAAGGTGCGAAATTCATCAATCTTTGTGACGCGTTTTCGATTCCGCTTCTTTTCCTTGCGGACGTTCCAGGCTTTATGATTGGAACGAAAGTAGAGCGCGCTGGCATTATCCGCCACGGGGCGAAATTTATTGCCGCGATGAGTTCAGCGACTGTACCGAAAATTTCAGTCATCGTCCGTAAAGCATACGGCGCAGGCTTGTATGCAATGGCTGGTCCAGCTTTTGAACCGGATGTCTGCATTGCGTTGCCTACTGCACAAATTGCGGTCATGGGACCAGAAGCAGCAGTCAATGCTGTCTATTCGAATAAAATCGAAGCGATTGAAGATCCGAAAGAACGCATCAAGTATGTACAAGAGAAACACCGCGAGTATAAAGAGGAAATCGATATCTACAAATTGGCTTCTGAATTGATCATCGATGAAATTGTGGCTCCCCATCAATTGCGGGAAGTCCTGGCGCAGCGCCTATCATTCTATGAATCAAAAGAATTGCCATTGCCGTATCGAAAACATGCCATTACTCCTGTATAATAAGATTCAACCTGAAGCCTGCCTGGCATAGGCAGGCTTCTTTTTGAAAGAAAAACCATTCTGGCTAGGAGGGGTTGTTATGGAATATGTCGTAGTTGGCGGAGGTTCTGTCGGCATGCTGATGTCCTGCATGCTGCGCGATGCAGGAGCGAGCGTCAAATTGATCACACACCGGAAAGAACAGGCAGATTTGATCAATGAACAAGGCATTAAAAGAGGCAGTGCTTATTATGTTGTTGAAGCATCTGAAAAACTGGAGCACATCAATCGCCATGCGATTGTATTGTTAGCGGTGAAATACGATGCGTTAAGAGAAGTTTTGCCGGCACTTAATAAGGAATGTCCAACAAACGCAATCGTGTTTCTGCAAAACGGTATGATGCACCTTGAGTACTTGAAAAATATGCCACAGGCAAATATTGCCGCGGGCAGCGTCGAGCATGGGGTGATCAGGATCAGCGACAACGAGATCGAACATACCGGGAATGGGATATTAAATTTAGCGTTACTGAAAGGCGAGAAAAGGCATTTTCTGCCGTTGCTCGATTTAAGAAGAGTCCGGACAAATTGGCATGATGATGCCGATCGCATGCTATTTCGAAAAGTGCTGCTCAATAGCATGATCAATCCGCTAACTGCGCTGTTAGAAGTCAAAAACGGCGAGTTGCTGACCAACCCTTATGCCTATGAATTGATGAAGAATTTGTATACGGAATTGTACAACGCATTTCCGGAAATCGACGCATTATTGCCGTTTGAAGAAGTGACATCTCTATGTGCATCAACGGCCGACAACACGTCATCCATGCTAGCCGATAAACGTGCTGGTCGGAAAATGGAAGTCGAGACAATCATCGGCTATACGCTGAAGCGATCACCAAAAGAACTTCCTATATTAAAAACATTCTATAATCTATTGAAATCAGCCGAGGTTTAACCAATGGAAATCTTATATTCGCTCGGGGCTCTTTTTATCTTCGCCCCTGCCACTGCATTTATATTAATTGTACTTTTTGCAAGAAAACGGATGGGCTATCGATCAATTGGCCTGGCCGCTGACTTGACCACTGTTCTGTTGTTCTTTTCAGTACCAGTCGCGATCGGTGCATTATGGAATTTTGACGCGAAACTTATCTCTTACACCGCGGTGATCATTATAGCGATTGTGATGCTGGTCAACGAATGGAAAAAGTCGAAGGAAATCGAACTTGTAAAACTTGGACGCAAAACGTGGCGTCTCTATTTTTTAATATTTAGCGTTGCTTATAGTGTCATCTGGATTGCGGGAATTGCTTTCGCGCTTACTGAATATTTGACCGTATAAAGCTTATAAAGGAGCCAAGCAGAAAAACTGCGGCTCTCTTGTAAGCTTATTTTTTTTAAATGACGCCGAGGTTTGCTATAGTTGAATTTAAATGCAAACGAAAAAGGGGACATTCCTAAATGAATATCGAGCAACACTATATAGCACCGTCTACTAAATTGATGAACGATTACATAAATGGCGCACCTGCTATCGAGCAATTTTTTTCGTACAAACCGGAATTGACTCAGATGCAAGAGCGTTACCACAAATTGAAAAAGCATCCAGCAGATCGGCAAAAGCTCTCTGCTGTATTGCGTGATTATATGACTCCCCACGGTCTTACCGAAAAAATGGAAGATAACATAACGGCTTTTGAAGAAGGTGCGCCTGTTGTCGTAGCGGGGCAACAAGCGGGGCTATTGACTGGACCGTTGTATACCGTACATAAAGCCATCTCCATTCTTTTGCTTGCGAAACAAGCTGAAGAAGAATTGAATACGCGCGTCGTGCCGGTTTTTTGGATTGCAGGTGAAGATCACGACTTGGCTGAGATCAGCCATTTATTCCGCGATGTGAACGGCAGACTCGATAAATTGAATGTTCCGCATAGTGAGTATGGAAAAAATTCTGCTTCTAGCGCTCAATTGAATAAACCGACAATCGAGTCTTACTTGAAAGAATATTTCCGCAGCCTACCTGAAACTAAATACAGTGCAGAGCTCCAGGCTTTAGTCTTTGCGCATTTAGAGCGAGCATCTTCCTATACCGATTTCTTTGCGCTTCTTATAAACCACTTCTTTAAAGAAGAGGGATTGCTATATATTGATGCGGCAAATCATGCGCTTCGCCATTACGAAACGCCATATTTCGAAATGATGATTCAACAATCTGGAGAAATTGCACACGCGGCAGTTGATGCAGAGGAACAATTGAAAGCGCTCGGATATCCGGCAACGATCGGCGCAGAACAAGACGCAGCAAATCTTTTTGTCACAGTGCAAGGAGAACGCATTCTCCTTCAACGAGAAGGAGATCGCTTTATCGGCAAAGGGGCTGGCGTTGAATACACCAAGGATGAGTTATTGGATATTGCGAAAACGAATCCTGAAAATCTCAGCAATAATGTTGTGACTCGACCGCTAATGCAAGAAATGGTGTTTCCCGTATTGGCGTTTGTAGGGGGCCCTGGCGAAATAGCTTATTGGGCAGCGTTGAAAAACGTATTTCAAATTGCAGACATGGAAATGCCAATTATCATGCCGCGGTTGAATTTGACCTTGATTTCGAGAAAAGTTGAAGTTCTGCTTAAAAAATACGAATTATCAGCACCTGAAGTTGCAAATGGCCGACAAATTCCAGAAATGCGTCAGCAATTGATGGAGTCGATCCGCGAAGAACGAGCGGAAAAGCTTATCGAAGAAATGAAACAGCAATTGGAAGCTAAATACATCGAAATTCACCAAGCATTTTCCGCGATAAGTGGGGGATTGGATTCGTTGGTTGAAAAGAACTTGCAAATTCATTTAAAACAGCTGCAATTTCTGAAGAATAAATTAGAAGATGAAGTGATACTTCAAAACAGCACACAATTTGCTCATTTTGATTTATTGGAAACCGAATTGTATCCGAATAGCGGATTCCAAGAGCGAGTGTTCAGTCCTTTTCCTTATATGAATGTATACGGATTGGACTTAATTAAACAGCTAGTAAGCCTTGATTTCAAATATGACAAAAATCACAAATTTATTTACCTGTAAGTTTGTAAAGTCTGCCTTGGCAGGCTTTTTTTTGTCTCAAGAAGTGCAATTGGGATATTTTTCTGTAATATGTATAAAATATTTAAAAAACAAGTGGTGGGAAGTGGGGGATTGTGGTACATTAAAAACAATAAGCGAGGTGGAAGGCATGTTCATGGGAGAATATCAACATAGCGTTGATGCTAAAGGACGTTTGATCGTCCCGGCAAAATTTCGTGAGCAGCTCGGTGAGAATTTTGTGATTACCCGAGGCCTGGACCAATGCTTATTTGGCTACACAATGGATGAATGGACAAAGATCGAAGACAAGCTGAAAGAGCTGCCGGTCACTAAAAAAGACGCACGTGCATTTACACGGTTCTTTTTCTCGGGGGCTTCGGAAGTGGAACTCGATAAACAAGGACGCGTCAACATCCCTTCAACTTTAATATCATATGCGAAACTTGAAAAAGAATGCGTCATACTTGGTGTCTCGAATAGATTTGAAATATGGTCTAAAGAAGCATGGGAAGAGTATTTTGCGGCATCAGAAGATTCCTTTAATGATATTGCGGAGAATTTGGCGGATTTTGATTTTTAAAAAAAAGAACGGAGGGAAATGATTGTTCAACCACACCACGGTTTTACTTCACGAGACCGTCGATGGACTGAACATTCGTCCTGACGGCATTTACGTAGATTGCACACTTGGCGGAGCAGGGCATAGCGAGTATTTGGTGCAACAATTGTCCGATAAAGGGCATTTGTATTGTTTTGACCAAGATGCAACAGCGATTGAACATGCAAAAGAGAAGTTAAAAGATCATTTAGAAAAAATAACATTTATCCATGCGAATTTTAAATTTATCAAAGAAGAATTGGAAATGCGCGGTGTGATGAAAGTGGATGGCATTCTTTATGATTTGGGGGTGTCATCGCCTCAGCTGGATACTCCAGAACGAGGATTTAGCTATCACAACGATGCGCCGTTAGATATGCGGATGGACCAAACGGCAAAGCTCAGCGCTTTCCACGTGGTGAACGAGTGGGCATTTGAAGACTTGGTGCGCATATTCTATCGCTACGGCGAAGAGAAGTTTTCCAAACAAATTGCACGGAAAATCGAAGCGGCAAGAGACATAGCGCCGATCGAAACGACAGGACAATTGGTTGAATGCATTAAAGATGGAATTCCAGCATTTGCTAGACGTAAAGGTGGGCATCCCGCAAAACGGGTTTTCCAAGCGATTCGGATTGCTGTCAATGATGAACTTGGAGCTGCTGAAACCTCTTTACAAGATGCGATTGAGCTATTGGCCATTGGAGGACGTATTAGTGTCATTACGTTCCATTCGCTAGAAGACAGATTATGCAAGACGATTTTCAAAGAACATTCGTCATTGCCTGAACTTCCGCCGAATTTGCCGGTTATACCGGAAGGCATGGAACCAATCTTGAAATTAATCACACGCAAACCAACCCTGCCATCAGCAGAGGAATTAGAGCATAATAACCGTTCGCGTTCAGCGAAATTGAGAATTGCCGAAAAAGTGAAAGATCTTAAATAGAGATAAAAATGAGAGTAAGGACGTGTTCAAATGGCTTTATATGCAAAAAGAGAATCGTACATACAACAGCCGGCCGTTCCTCAAACCCCGACCCGGGAACCGGCTAAAAAAAGAAATCTCATCACCAAGGGTGAAAAAGTCCTCTATCTATCGTTTGTGGCCGTATTTGTACTATGTGCATTACTCATATTGCAAAATCAGTCTGTGATTCAGGCATCTGCACAAGAAATACAAACAATTGAACATACAATCGATGAAAAAGTGAAACAAAATACAGATTTGGCTGTGCAAGTTAAAGAAGCTTCTACATATGAGGTCATTTGGGCAAAAGCTAAGAAGCTGGGCCTTAAATTAAATGAGGAAAATGTAAAGGTAGTGCCAGTGCAATGAAAAAAACGTTTCGATTTCAATGGGGAGCCTTTCTGCTGTTTTTAGTTTTTGCAGGGCTCTTTTTCCTTTTAGCGGCAAGAATTGTCTCGATACAAGCCACCGGATCAGTAGAAGGGCAAGAATTGGCCGCTAAAGCTGCCGCAAAATACAGCCAAGAAGAAGTGCTCACTGCCAAACGAGGAAAAATTTTAGATCGCAACGGCGAAGTGATCGCAGAAGACACACTGACGTATAAAGTTGTTGCTGTTGTGGACGAATCGGCAACACAGAAGGTCAGCAACCCAAGGCATGTGACCGATGTAGAACACACAGCTGAAATATTATCTGATTATTTGGATACCCCGAAAGATAAAATTCTAAGCATTTTAAATACCGGTATTGAAAAAAATCGTTATCAAGTCGAATTCGGTGTAGCTGGGCGAGAAATCAGCCACACGAAAATGCTGGAGATGAAAGAACAAGATCTTCCGGGCGTCTTGTTCGTCCGAGATTTAAAACGCTTATACCCTAACGGTTCGTTTGCCTCTCATTTGATTGGTTTTGCTTTAAAAGAAGAGCTTGAAAATGGGCAGATGGTAACAAAAGGAAAAATGGGTCTTGAAGCAATCCACGATGAAGTATTAACTGGAACGAACGGCAAAATGGAATTCAGCATCGATAAATGGGGCTATTTATTGCCCAATAGCGAATCAGCAGTAACTCCTGCCATTGACGGCTCGAACATTCAATTGACGTTAGACAAAACATTGCAAAACTTTTTGGAAGATGCGATGTCTAGTGTGCAAAAGGAATATTCACCGACACGGATGATCGCGGTTATCGCAAATCCTAAAACAGGCGAAATATTGGGCATGTCTCAAAGACCGACATTCAATCCGAATACACGGGAAGGGCTGTCCGATAATTGGCTGAATGAAAGCATCGAATTGACGATTGAGCCTGGTTCTCCGATGAAGATGTTTACGCTTGCTTCCGCAATTGAAGAAGGAAAATGGGAACCGAATGATTATTATAATTCAGGAACCTATACTTTGATCGACCGGACGATTCGCGATCACAATAGTGGACGCGGCTGGGGAAGCATTACGTTTTTAGAAGGATTCCAACGCTCGTCCAACGTTTCCATGGCTTATTTGCTTGAACGCCTAGGCCCTGAAAATTTAATAAAATATGTTGAAGCTTTCGGTTTCGGCAAAAAAACCGGCATCGATTTGCCGAATGAGGCAACCGGCACATTATTAGATAAATGGCCGATCGATCGTTTAACGATGTCTTATGGTCAAGGCTCGACAGTGACACCTGTGCAAATGATCCAAGCAGCTTCTGCAATAGCGAATGATGGAACAATGATGAAACCGTATGTCATCGATCACATCAAAAATCCGGACACGGGTGAAGTGACAGCGAAAAGCGAACCGACTGAAGCAGGCAATCCGATTTCAGCAGAAACGGCTAAACAGGTGCGGGAAATTCTGGCATCGACGGTCACTTCGGAAGCAGGATCCGCAAAGAGATTTGCATTACAAGATTACACGGTGGCAGGTAAAACGGGTACTGCACAGGTGCCCGGAGAAAACGGTAAATATATGACGGGCACCAATAATTATTTATTCTCATTCCTTGGAATGGCGCCAGTTGATGATCCGGAACTGCTAATTTACATTGGCGTTCAGCAACCTGATTTACCGGTTGGTGAATATGGTTCTGTGCCGGTATCGAAAATCTTTACATCCGTTATGGAAAATGGCCTCAAGTACTTGAATATTGAGCCTGAAAATACGGAGACGGTTAAAACAGCAGAACTGGAAGATTACACAGGCCATGCATCAACGGACGTTGCTGCGCAATTGTCTGCAAAAGGGCTGAACGTCGTATTAACGTCAAAAGACTCTGCAATCGCAGAACAGTTCCCGAAAGCGGGGGAAACCATTGTTGAAGGTGGCACAGTGATCCTGAAAACGAAGGGTGAAACTGTATTGCCTGACTTCACGGGCTGGTCCAAGCGTAATTTGCTGGCATTCCAATCTCTCAGTGGTTTATCATTAGAGATTGTGGGAGACGGTTTTGCATCAAGCCAAAGCTTGACGCCTGGATCAGTTATTGCAGAAGGGGAACCGGTTGTCGTGCAAATGCTGACGCCGGAAGAGTCATTCAAAGTGCAAATGAGCGACGGTCTTGAAGGGATTCCTATAGAAGAACCCGAGGAACCGGCTGCTGCTCCACAAACACCTGCAGATGAATCGCTCGAAGAATCATCTACTGAAGTACAAAACGAACAACTTCCAGCTGAAGACTCAGCTGAATAATTTATTGGTTAAAGGAGCTCTTTGCTAACATGAATGGATATATATTGCTTGGATTTGGAATTGCTTTTCTACTCACGATCGTTTTGATGCCTATTTTCATCCCATTATTGAGAAGGATGAAATTCGGTCAAAGCATTCGTGAAGAAGGGCCACAATCTCATATGAAAAAAACGGGGACGCCAACAATGGGTGGCCTCGTGTACTTAATTTCAATTATTGCTACAGTACTCGGCGTCGCGCTATTTGCTGGCGAGATGACAGCGGAACTTTTGGTTTTACTGCTGGTTCTGTTCGGCTTTGGCTTGATCGGATTTTTAGATGATTTCATCAAAGTGGTTTTGAAGCGGAATCTCGGCTTGACGTCATTGCAAAAACTAATTGCGCAAATCGTCATTGCTATTGTTTCATTTTTCTTGTTGAACAACATCGAATTTGATACAAGCTTGAACATTCCGTTCACAGATTTCTCAATTGAGCTGTCAGTATTGTATGTCGTGTTTCTTATTTTTTGGTTAGTTGGCTTCTCAAACGCCGTCAACTTGACCGATGGACTTGATGGATTAGTCGCTGGTACAGCTTCTATCGCTTTTGCTGCATTCGGTATAATTGCAGTCCTGCAAGAACAAATCAATATTGCGATGTTCACATTTACAGTTGCCGGAGCACTTCTAGGTTTTCTTGTATTCAATAAGTACCCAGCAAAAGTATTCATGGGAGATACTGGATCTTTAGCGCTTGGTGGGGCTTTGGCGATGGTATCGGTGTTATTGAAGCAAGAATTATTGCTGCTCATCGTCGGGTTGGTTTTTGTTATTGAAACTTTGTCCGTTATTTTACAGGTTGGTAGTTTTAAATTAAGAAAGAAACGGATTTTCAAAATGAGCCCGATTCACCATCATTTCGAATTAAGCGGCTGGTCTGAATGGAAAGTTGTTACTGTCTTTTGGGCAGTGGGACTTGCGGCCGCAGTTATAGCAGTTGCGCTGGAGGTTTTATAAGATGAAAAAGTTCGAACAGATTTTCCAGAAAAAAGTATTGGTGCTCGGATTAGCGAAAAGCGGTTTTACAGCTGCACGCATCTTGCATCAGCTTGGCGCATTCGTAACAGTGAATGATTCAAAACCTTTTGAAGCCAATCCGGAAGCTCAAGATTTATTGAATATGGGCGTCACGGTTATTTGTGGGAGACACCCCGAAGACTTGCTTGATGAAGGCTTTGAACTGGTTGTTAAAAACCCAGGGATCCCGTATTCCAATGTCATTATTCAAACTGCAGTCGAAAAAGGATTGCCGATTTGGACAGAAATTGAGCTCGCGTATCTAATCAGTGAAGCGCCATTTATCGGTATTACAGGATCAAATGGCAAAACGACGACGACAACATTATTATTCCATATGCTAAACCAAGACATGAAAAAGCCTTTGATAGCCGGCAATATCGGCACTGTGGCGAGTGGTGTGGCCGAAAAAGCCACTGCCGACAACGTCATTGTCACCGAATTATCTTCATTTCAATTAAAAGGAACTGAAAAGTTCCGACCTCATATTGCCATCATTACCAATCTGTATGAAGCGCATTTGGATTATCATGGCACTGCAGAAGATTATGTTGGTTCGAAAATGAAAATTGCACAAAACCAGCAAGCTGACGATTTCTTCATTTATAATGCGGATCAGCAAATTTTGGTTGATTTTGCTGCTACATGCAAAGCTCAATTGGTCCCTTTCACATTGAAAGGACGCACTGAAGAAAGCATAAGTGCAGATGATCGCTTCGTTTATTGGCAAGGTGAGACTTTAATTGAACGTTCCAGAATCTTACTAGGCGGGCAACATAATCTTGAAAATATTTTGGCTGCCACTGCCGCTGCGTTATTATGGGGCGGTACGAAAGAAACTATTATCCGGGTGTTGACGTCATTTACTGGGGTGAAGCACCGTTCGCAATTCGTCCTTGAATGGAAAGGGCGCAAATTCTTCAATGATTCCAAAGCGACAAATGCCTTGGCGACTAAGAGTGCTTTAGAAGCGTTTCCAAACGATATTATTCTTTTGGCTGGTGGATTGGAACGCAATCACTCGTTGGAGGAATTGCTGCCATTCATGTCTCGGGTTAAAGCGCTCGTTACATTCGGAGAAACTGCCGATCGATTTGCCGAATTCGCTTTGAATAGCGGGGTTCCAACAGTCGTTAAAGCAGAAGGAATGCTCGATGCAGTTGAAAAAGCCATTACTGCCTCACAAAGCGGGGACACGGTATTACTATCGCCTGCTTGTGCAAGCTGGGATCAATATGAGAATTTCGAAATCCGAGGCGATGCATTTATCGACGCGGTGCAATATGTGACACAAGCCAACGACTAAAAGCTAAGGAGCAGCGAGTATGGACAAAGTGATTGATATCGAAGAACGCATCCCGACGCTTCGTGAGCGACGGAAAAAAAGAACCAATCGCAAGTTCGTTGCGCTGCTGATCGTTTTTCTTTTATTGCTGGCCATAGTTGTTTATAGCCAGACGAAATACAGCAAACTCCAGGACTTGGCTGTGGCGGGAGCTAACCTTTATTCACCGGTCGATTACCAGCAAGCTAGCGGTTTGGAATTTGGTGATTCGATGTGGAGCTTCACGGAAGAAGAAATTGAAGTGAAATTAAACAGCCTTGAATGGGTAAAAGCTTCCCGTGTAGAGAAAAAATGGCTAACGGGTGTCGAAATCCATATTGCCGAACAAGAAAAACTAGGCTATATGGAAAACGAGACAGGCTATCAAATGGTCTTGGCTAATGGCTACGCATTAGAAAAACCGGTGACTACAGTCAATGGTCCGATTTTTATCAATTTCGAAAACGCAGAGGACCGAAAAAAATTGGCAGCTCAATTAACTGCCATCAATTCGGAAGTTTTCAACCTGATATCTCAAATTACGTTAAATCCAAAAGAAAGCACGCCATTGGTCAATTTATATATGAACGATGGCAATGAAGTAAAAGGGACTTTAAGCTCGTTGGCGGAAAAGCTGAATTATTATCCATCGGTAATCGCCCAGCTTGAAGATGGACAAAAAGGCATTATTGATATGGAAGTCGGCATATTTTTCCGATCTTATGACGATGTTTACGGGCCGCCGAAAGAAGGTGTAGAAGATGAAGAACCCGAAACAGAATAATCGGGAGTTTAGTAAATCGATTATTTTTTCTCTCGTTTTTCTCGTCTTAGGTTTTATCATGGCCTATTCCTTCAGCCAGTCCCAAACGGACAAAAAAGAAAGCAGTTACACGGGAGGCGCGTTTTTTGAACAGGAAGAGCGATTCCGCGGCCAATTGATCGACCAGCAGGAGCGCAATAAAGACTTGCGCGCTGAACTGGAAGAAAAACAACAGGCAATCCGTGAATATGAACAATCCTTTTCAGATGGCCCCGATCAATTCAGCGCTTATGCAGATAAAGCGGAAGCATTGCGCCGCTTTGTTGGGGATTTGCCAGTAGAAGGGGAAGGCTTGAAAGTGACTTTGCAAGATGGCGAGTATACGGGGGATTCGGAAAATCCGAATGATTATATTGTTCATGAAAGTCATGTGTTCCAAGTCATTAATGAACTCTATATATCCGGTGCACAAGCCATAGCGGTCAACGGCCAACGCATAGATGGAAATTCCTATATTGTGTGTACAGGACCGGTCATTACGGTCGATGGCGTTCGGTATCCGGCTCCGTTTACAATAGAAGCTATCGGCAAATCCGATGTGCTCGAATCGTCTATGAAACTTTCAGGCGGTGTCATGGATCAGCTGCTCAATGATAACATCATCGTCACGCTGGATATGGGCCAGAAAATATCCATGCCTGCCATGCTATCAGAATCTTGAGCAAAGGAGAGCGTTCATGAAAAAGAGTATACTTTTCCGATTTTCGCTGATTTTATTCATCATCGGCTTAATGACGGCGATTCAATACAATACGTTAAACGAACCAAATGCACGGGATACCCGGGATGTATGGGAAGTGCGGCAGGAACTTTCGCGTGAAAAGAAACTGCATTCTGAATTGCTGTCCGAGATCGGCGAGCTTTCGGAAACATTGTCCAAGTATGAAGAAGCGGTTAACGAAAGTCCGGAACAGGCTTTGGCTGAAACTGTAGAAAATCTCCGCAAGTCTGCGGGACTCACTGAAACGACCGGCCCAGGAATTGAGGTGGCAATAGAACCTTCACCTGAAGCGGTTGCTTTGGGACAAAATATAGAAGGCATTGCTCCTGACTTGCTGATTCGGTTTGTAAACGAAATAAACCGTTTCAATGGATTATATGTTTCCATTGATGGCAACCGAATCGTCAATACAACGGCGATTCGAGATATCAATGGCAGAACGACGGTGAACACGGTGCCGATACAGACTCCGCCATTCACGGTAAAAATCGTGGCAAATTCCATGAAAGATACGAAAAAGCTTTATAATCATCTATTGTCTTCATCGCTGCGTGATGATTTTTATATTGATGACTTGATAGTGGAAGTTTCAGAGCCAGTTGCCGAATTGACGATCGAAGCGTATGACAAAGACATTGAATATAATCTGCTTAAGGAAGCAAAGGAGTAGTTTAGATGTGGTTATCCATTTTGGGCTTAATATTAGGAATATCACTTGGTTTACTGACCGACATCCAAATCCCTCCTGAATACGCAAACTATCTTTCGATTGCGGTGCTGGCTTCTCTGGATACATTGTTCGGAGGTATAAGGGCCCATTTACAACAGGTGTATGATGATAAAGTATTTGTATCGGGTTTTTTCTTCAACATCGTTCTTGCAGCCGGCCTTGCTTTCTTAGGAGTGCATTTAGGAGTAGACTTATACCTAGCTGCGATTTTTGCATTTGGCGTCCGATTGTTTCAAAATATTGCTGTCATCAGGCGCATAATTTTAACAAAATGGGCAGAGAAAAAAGAATTGCGTGAAACAACGGACTGAATAGTAAGGAAATTTACAAACTTATGCTGTTTTGCTTAGACAAGGTACACAATTTACAATAGAATGAAAGTAATGAAGTTAATATAAGGAGGTGCCACGAATTGAGTCAATCAGAATTATATGTAAGTCTAGACATCGGTTCGTCATCCGTTAAAGTTCTTATCGGGGAAATGGCCAATAAATCATTGCACGTTATCGGAGTAGGCAATGTAAAATCAAACGGTATAAAAAAAGGTGCGATTGTTGACATAGATGCGACAGTTCAATCGATTAAAAAAGCTGTAGACCAAGCCGAAAGAATGATTGGCAAACAGATTCATGAAGTCGTACTCGGCATTCCTGCCAACAAAGCCATGCTACAGCCGGTAAAAGGCGTAGTAGCTGTAAACAGTGTAGATCGGGAAATTACGGATGAAGATTTGGACCGCGTCATGGATGCAGCACAAGTCATTTCGATTCCACCAGAACGTGAAATCGTCAATATCATCCCAGAACAATATATTGTCGACCATTTGGACGAAATTAAAGATCCGCGAGGTATGATTGGGATTCGCCTCGAAATGGATGGTACAATGGTTACGACTTCGAAAACGGTATTGCATAACGTACTTAGATGCGTGGAGCGCGCTGGACTTTCGATTCGTGAAATTTACATGCAGCCATTAGTAGCCGGTTATTATGCATTAACTGAAGACGAAAAAAATCATGGCACGGCCTGCATCGATATTGGTGGAGGATCTACTTCAATTGCGGTATACCAAGATGGTCACTTGATCGCATCATCGGTTATTCCAGTTGGCGGCGACCACGTTACAAAAGATTTATCGATTGTTTTGAAAACACCTACAGAGCAAGCGGAAAAGATTAAACTTGAATATGGTCACGCATTCTACGACGACGCATCTGAAGATGAGTTGTTCGAAGTGCCTGTGATCGGTTCAGATACGAAAGAGCAATATAGCCAGAAATACATATCTGAAATCATTGGAGTCCGCCTGGAAGAGCTTTTCGAATTGATTTTAGATGAGTTTTACCGCCTAGGCGTTCAAGACCTTCCAGGAGGCGTCGTTTTGACGGGCGGCATGGCGAAATTAGAAGGGCTGCCAGAACTGGCTCGCCACATTCTTGAAACCCGCGTCCGTTTGTTCGTACCGGAATTCATCGGTGTGCGCGAACCACAATACACGACAGCGGTAGGCCTTATCCAATATGCGTACATGGAAGATATGTTTTACGGCCGATTAGGGTCGAGCGCAGCTTTGACAGATTCAGCAAAAATCGAGCAAGAACATCATCCTAAAAAACAGCCAAAGCAGCCTAAGGAAAATACCGAAGGCGTCGTTTCAAAAGCTAAGAAAATGTTTGATCGATTCTTCGAATAAAATGAACATTGCATCATGCTTAACATAAAAGCGGAGCAATTTTAGGAGGAAACAATAATGTTGGAATTTGATACATCAATTGATGCTATGGCAATTATTAAAGTTATCGGTGTCGGCGGCGGCGGAAACAACGCAGTCAACCGTATGATCGAGCACGGAGTACAAGGTGTGGAATTTATCGCAGTTAACACAGACGCTCAAGCGTTGAACCTATCGAAAGCGGAAGTGCGCCTACAAATCGGCGGCAAACTGACGCGCGGTCTTGGAGCAGGAGCGAACCCTGAAGTCGGTAAAAAAGCGGCTGAAGAAAGCAAAGAACAGATTGAAGAAGCATTACGCGGAGCAGACATGGTTTTCGTTACTGCGGGCATGGGCGGCGGTACAGGAACAGGTGCAGCACCAGTCATCGCAGCAATCGCTAAAGAACTTGGCGCATTGACAGTTGGGGTTGTAACACGCCCATTCACTTTCGAAGGCCGCAAGCGTTCTACACAAGCGATTAGCGGGATCAGCACGATGAAAGAGTCAGTAGACACGCTTATCGTAATTCCGAATGATCGTTTGCTTGAAATTGTTGACAAGAGCACACCGATGCTTGAAGCATTCCGTGAAGCGGATAATGTTTTACGCCAAGGTGTTCAAGGTATCTCGGATTTGATCGCGGTTCCTGGATTGATTAACCTTGACTTTGCTGACGTAAAAACAATCATGTCGAACAAAGGTTCAGCATTGATGGGTATCGGTGTTTCTTCAGGAGAAAACCGTGCTTCTGAAGCAGCTAAAAAAGCTGTTTCAAGCCCATTGCTTGAGGTGTCTGTAGATGGCGCTAAAGGCGTTCTGATGAACATTACTGGCGGATCGAACTTGAGCTTGTACGAAGTTCAGGAAGCAGCAGATATCGTTGCTTCAGCATCTGACGAAGATGTGAACATGATTTTCGGATCGGTTATCAATGACAACTTGAAAGATGAAATTGTCGTTACAGTAATTGCAACTGGTTTTAACGAAGAGCAAGTGCAACCAAGAACGCCACGTGGTTCTGGATTGAATTCAAGCCGCGTGCAGTCGATTCAGCAGCAAACTCCGCCGCCTTCACTTCGTGAATCGCGCCGCGAGGAACAACGCCGTGAAGATCACGCACCTTCTTACCAACAAGAACCGGTTCGCCAAGAAAAACAACAGGATGATGCTTTAGACATCCCAACATTCTTGCGCAATCGCCAAAAGAGACGTTAATCAGAACAGCTGCCCAACCGGCAGCTGTTTTTTTCCGTTTTTGGAGTCGACTGCAGAGCTTAATTGATAAATATCGCTATACTTGATACAATAAAGAGAAACTTCAAGCAGCCGGATAAATGCTTGTCCGCGCTGAGCAGCAATCATTCATGATTGGCTTTTGCCAATTTAGATTGATTGATCATCCTTAGAAAAGTTGTGAATACATGAATGATATAAAATCGGCTTTCGAACAAATCACGAACGAATTGAATAGCATTCGACCAAACATCAAGCTTATTGCTGTAACAAAACAGGTCGGGGTCGAGCGCACTCAAGAAGCTGTAGATGCTGGCATTTGCCACCTCGGTGAAAACCGTCCTGAAGGGCTTGCACTGAAACGCGACTCGATGGATGTTGACGTCAACTGGCATTATATCGGCAACCTGCAAACTCGAAAAGTGAAAGATGTAGTGAATCGCATCGACTATTTGCATTCACTGGATCGCATGAGCTTAGCCAAGGAAATTCAGAAGCGGGCTGAAAAGCCACTGAATTGTTTTGTTCAAGTGAATGTCTCGAACGAAGAATCCAAAAGTGGAATTTTGCCGGAGGAAACTCTGGAATTTGTTCGCTCGCTTTCAGCGTTTGATAAAATTCACGTCGTCGGATTAATGACAATGGCACCGAACACGAGCGATGAAACAGTGATTCGCAACGTGTTTAGAAAGCTGAAATCGCTTCAACTTCAAGTGGCCGCAGAAAAAATGGAACACGCCTCGTGCACGGAATGTTCTATGGGCATGTCCAATGACTACATGATTGCCGCCCAAGAAGGAGCAACTTTTGTTCGTATTGGTACTGCATTAGTAGGGTCAGAAAGTGAGGCAAAATGATGAGCATTAAAAACAAATTCAAGAATTTCTTTTATTTGGAAGAATATGAAGACGAAGATCAACAGCAGCAACAACAGCAGCAACGCCAACAACCGCAGCGCTATGAAAAACCGGAGTCAAGTCAGCTGGATATCCGGAAAGCGCAGAAAGATCGGAGACAAAAAACTGTGGAAACGCCGACAGTATCTAATTTGGTAAGCTTGCAGAGTGCCTCAAAATCCTCCAAAATGATTCTCGCAGAACCGCGGGTTTATGCAGAGGCTCAGGACATAGCTGAGAACTTGAAAAACAAACGCGCTGTTGTAGTTAATTTGCAACGGATAGAAAAAGACCAAGGATTGCGCATCATTGATTTCCTCAGTGGTACCGTTTATGCTCTTGGAGGCGATATACAACGCATTGGAACGGATATTTTCCTATGCGTGCCAGACACAGTTGAAGTGGATGGAGCTATTTCGGATTATTATTACGAAGAACAACAGTAAAGAGGGGCATGAAAAATAAATGATTGCTATTGTAAACCTGCTATTAACCGCTATTAATATCTATTCGTTCGTCTTAATTGCTAGCATTTTAATGAGTTGGCTTCCAAACGCCAAACAATCGGCTTTTGGTCAAATGCTATCAAAAGTGACTGACCCGTACTTGGACATTTTCAGAAAAATCATTCCGCCATTCGGCATGATTGATTTTTCACCAATTATCGCGATTTTTGCATTAAACCTTGCAAGCCAAGGCATCGTCGTGCTATTCAATTATTTTAACTAAAGACCTCACGCTAAGTGAGGTCTTTTTTCTACAATCTAGAAAGGGGCGTTATTTGTGGATTCCTTGTTTCAGCATTTTCGAAAAGATGAACAGCATTTTATAGAACAAGTATCGGGTTGGATGATCGATGTGGAAGACCGTTATACGCCTCGGCTGACAGATTTTCTGGATCCTCGTCAGCGTTTTATCGTCCAGTCGGTAATCGGTTCAAGCGATATTGGCGTAGCGTTTTCCGGTCGCTTTGAGGATGCGGAAAGGCAGCGGGTATTATTGTATCCGTCATATTATGAACCGCAAAAAGAAGATTTTCAGACGACTGTGTTTGAAATCAGGTACCCCGTTAAATTTACGACATTGAAACATCCTGATATTTTGGGATCGATGATGTCGATCGGACTCGACCGAAACAAATACGGCGATATCCGGATTGATGGACAACGGATTCAAATTGCGGTGGCGGACGAAGTGAAAGGCTATCTCCAAGCGAATTTCACGATGGCCGCTAAAGTGAAAGTCCAACTTGAAGAAGTGACGGACGAGACTGAGTTCATTCAAATGAGCGAAGAATGGATGGAAGAAAATCATACGGTCAGCTCTTTACGGCTCGACACGGTGATCAGTTCCATCTACAATATTTCGCGCCAGAAAGCGGCGGCGCTAATTAATGGTGGAAAAGTGAAAGTGAATTGGACGGTTCAAGAACAGCCCTCTTTCGAATTAAATGAATCGGACATCATTTCGTCTCGCGGATATGGCCGTGTGAAGGTGTTAATGATTGAAGGACGCACGAAAAAAGATAAAATCCGACTGCAAATCGGCAGACTGGATTTAGCGAAATAATAGCAGTTTTGAAAAAAAGCAAAATAGTACTGATATTTGCTGCTTTGGACTGTATAATGGGTAATAACACAGATTAGTTAAGGAGAGGTTCACAAAATGCCATTATCCCCGTTGGATATACATAATAAAGAGTTCGGTCGAGGATTCCGCGGCTACCAGGAAGATGAAGTAAATGAATTCCTGGATCAAATTATCAAAGATTACGAAATGTTATTGCGTGAAAAGAAAGAGCTTGAAGATCGTTTAAAACAAACGGACGAGCGCGTTGGTCATTTCACAACAATCGAATCGACGCTTCAAAAGTCGATCGTCGTTGCTCAAGAAGCTGCTGAAGAAGTTCGTCGCAATTCCCAAAAAGAAGCGAAGCTGATTGTGCGTGAAGCAGAAAAAAATGCAGATCGCATCGTAAACGAATCGTTGACGAAAGCTCGCCGCATCGCAATGGAAATCGATGAGTTGAAAAAACAATCGAAAGTATTCCGCAACCGTTTCAAAATGCTCGTTGAAGCACAACTTGATTTGATTGATACGGATGATTGGGAAACCTTGATGGAATATGATATCGATACGACGACATTGGATAAACTAGAAGACAAAAGTGAAGTCTACTAAGCTTGACGCTGGTAAGTTCAACTTTTATAATTAACAAATATAATCATGCGTAGATAGAGACAGTACCCAATCCAATTTCGACAAAGCGAGTCAGGGACAGTGCGAGCCTGGTGACAATGTTTTGGGGAAAATCACTCTTGAGCAGAATCGGTGAAACATAGTAACCGTTTCCGTTAAGCCACGATACGGCGTTCGAGTGGCAGCTTCGGCTGCAACAAGGGTGGTACCGCGAGAGCTTCTCGTCCCTTTCCAGGGATGGGGGCTTTTTATTATGTTCTTAGGAGGAATTACAGTGGAGTACAAAGATACGTTATTGATGCCGAAAACAGATTTTCCGATGCGGGGAAATTTGCCGAACCGCGAACCGGAAATGCAGAAAAAATGGGAAGAGATGGATATCTACAACAAAGTCCAAGACCGGACAAAAGACCGTCCATTCTTTATCCTTCATGATGGACCACCGTATGCAAATGGTGATCTTCATATGGGTCATGCTTTAAACAAAGTGTTGAAAGATATGATTGTCCGTTCACGTTCGATGATGGGCTTTAATGCTCCTTACGTTCCGGGCTGGGATACACACGGTTTGCCGATTGAACAGGCATTAACGAACAAAGGCGTCAACCGCAAGGAAATGTCGCTTGCTGAATTCCGCAAGCTTTGTGAAGAATACGCGTATCAGCAAATTGATAACCAGCGTTCGCAGTTTAAACGCATTGGTGTACGTGGAGATTGGGAAAATCCGTATGTTACGCTTGCGCCTGCTTATGAAGCGCGTCAAATCGAAGTATTCGGTAAAATGGCGAACAAAGGCTATATCTATAAAGGCTTGAAACCAGTTTATTGGTCCCCATCAAGTGAATCGTCATTGGCTGAAGCTGAAATCGAATACCATGACAAAAAATCTCCATCGATTTATGTGTCATTCCCGGTAACAGACGGCAAAGGCGTTTTAGCTGAAGGCACAAAATTGATCATCTGGACAACAACGCCATGGACAATTCCAGCGAATCTTGGTATCACCGTTCATGCTGAATTGGATTATGTAGAAGTGTCAGTAAACGATTCCTTATTCGTTATCGCACGTGCTTTATTGGAAGATGTGGCGACAGAATTGGAATGGACGGATTATGAAGTGGTTCGTGAGCTGAAAGGTGCTGAACTCGAGCACATTTTAACGAAACATCCATTATATGACCGCACTTCATTGGTTATGCTTGGCGAACACGTTACGACTGATTCAGGTACAGGATGCGTCCATACAGCACCTGGACACGGGGAAGACGATTTCTTGGTCGGTAAAAAATACGGCTTGGATGTTCTTTGCCCAGTGGATGAGCGTGGTGTAATGACTGCTGAAGCTCCAGGGTTTGAAGGCGAATTCTACGATAAAGCCAATAAAACAATCACGGAAGCATTAGACAGTGCAGGCGCACTAGAGAAATTATCATTTATCACGCACTCATACCCACATGATTGGCGTACGAAAAAACCGGTTATTTACCGGGCGACGGCGCAATGGTTCGTATCAATCGATGCGTTCCGCGACCAAATTCTAAAAGCAATCAATGATACTTCGTTCACGCCAGCATGGGGCGAGACACGCTTGTTCAATATGCTGCGCGACCGCGGCGATTGGAATATTTCGCGTCAACGTGTATGGGGCGTGCCGATTCCGGTATTTTACGCGGAAAATGGCGATCCGATCATCACAGAAGAAACAATTGCGCACATCGCTGGCTTGTTCCGCGAACACGGTTCAAATGTTTGGCTTGAGCGTTCAGTTGAAGAATTATTGCCAGAAGGCTTCACGCATCCAAGCAGCCCGAACGGCAAATTTACAAAAGAAACAGACATCATGGATGTTTGGTTTGACTCAGGTTCTTCTCACCAAGGCGTCCTTGTTGAACGGGAAGATTTGCAATACCCGGCTGACCTGTATTTAGAAGGTTCCGACCAATACCGCGGATGGTTTAACTCATCATTAACGACAAGTGTTGCGATCAACGGCATCGCTCCTTATAAAGGCATTTTAAGCCACGGGTTCACGCTTGATGGCAATGGCCGCAAAATGAGTAAATCACTCGGCAACGTAATCGTTCCGGCAAAAGTGATGAACCAAATGGGAGCAGACATCTTGCGCCTATGGGTAGCTTCAGTCGATTACACAGCGGACGTGCGTGTATCGGATGACAACTTTAAACAAGTATCTGAAGTTTACCGCAAAATCCGCAACACGCTGAAATTCCTTCACGGAAACTTGGCTGACTTTAATGAAAAAGAACACCGTGTTGCGTTTGAAGACATGCGTGAAATGGATCAGTACATGGCCATGAAATTGCAGAAAATGATCGAAGCGGTTCGTAAAGGATACGAAACGTACGAATTCTCTTCCATCTATCATGCATTGAACGGCTATTGCGCAAATGACTTGAGCTCGTTCTACCTAGACGTAGCAAAAGACGTTGTATACATTGAAGCTGCTGATCATCCGCACCGTCGCGCTATGCAGACAGTGATGTTCGATTCGTTGATGGCAATCTTGAAATTAGCGACGCCGATCATCCCGCATACAACAGATGAAATGTGGGGCTATCTTGATTTCGTGGACGAAGACAGCGTTCAGCTTGTCGACTTCCCGAAAGTGGACACTAACCCGGCATTCGAAGCTTTGGATGCGAAATGGTCTGAATTCATGGACAAGCGTGATGATGTGTTAAAAGCGCTTGAAGAAGCCCGTGCAGCGAAAACAATCGGTAAATCGCTTGAAGCAAAAGTGACGGTTTATGGCAGTGACGAGCTTCGCGATCTTTTGTCTTCAATTGATGACAATCCGGCTCAATTGTTTATCGTTTCTCAATATGAATTCGGTGGTTCGTTGGAGCAAGCTCCGGAACATGCATTGAAATTCGGAGACGCTGCAGTAGTTGTTGAAAAAGCGCAAGGCGAGAAGTGTGAACGCTGCTGGACGATTTCTCAGGAAATCGGTACAAGCGAAGCGCATCCGACATTATGTCCGCGTTGTGCAAATGTAGTAGAAACACAATTTGCTTAATCAAAACTTTAAGTCTGAAATGCTGGCATGCCCAGCATTTCAGACTTTTTTATTTCATGTGACATGTGTGTGGAGCAGTAGTGGACTTGTGAAGCGACATATTCTTTTAAGGCGGATTGTGGTAAAATAGGTTGACTGCTAAATTGACGGGGGAAACACATGTTTATTTATTATGCAATAGCTATACTGATCGTAGCCATCGACCAGTGGACCAAATGGCTCGTGTTGAAAAATATGGAACTGGGTGAACGCATTTCGGTCATCGACCCTTATCTGGGCTGGCTGTCGCACCGAAACCGCGGAGCGGCTTGGGGAATGCTTGAAGGCCAAATGTGGCTATTCGCCATTATTACGGTCGGCGTTATTCTTGGCATCATCTATTATTTTCACAAGCACGCCAAAGGGCAGCCTTTGTTCCAATGGAGCTTGATGCTGATTTTAGGCGGTGCGATTGGCAATTTTATCGATCGCATGGCAAGAGGCGAAGTCGTGGATTTTGTGGATGTGCTCATTCCCGTTATCAATTATGATTTTCCGATCTTCAATGTAGCAGATGCAGCATTGACAATTGGTGTAGTACTGATGATCGTATTCGTTATTTATGACGAAAAACAACAAAAGAAAAAGGTGTCTTAATGGAAATTGAAGATTTAACAATACAAATAACTGAAGATATGGCTGGAGTTCGGGTCGATAAAGCAGTATCGTCGATTGACGAAGACTGGTCGCGTTCGCAAATCGCAAACTGGGTCAAAGACGGCGCAGTGAAAGTCAACGGCGAAATCGTTAAGCCAAATTACAAAGTGCGCTTGGAAGACATAATTATTGTCACGCCGCCGACTTTGGAAGAGCTTGATGTAGTACCGGAAAACTTGAACTTGGAAATCGTTTATGAAGACGCAGATGTCCTTGTCGTCAACAAACCGAAAGGCATGGTTGTTCATCCGGCGCCAGGTCATTCAAAAGGTACGTTGGTTAATGGGTTGATGCATCAAATCACGGATTTGTCAGGAATCAACGGCGTAGTTCGTCCGGGCATCGTCCACCGTATTGACAAAGATACGTCTGGGTTATTGATGGTCGCTAAAAATGACGCATCGCATAATTCACTTGTCGATCAATTGGTGAAAAAGTCGGTTACACGCAAATACGTAGCATTGGTACACGGGCACATCCCGCACGATAAAGGGACAATTGATGCACCGATTGCACGAGATACGAAAGACCGTCAAAAGATGGCTGTTGTGGATAAAGGCAAAAACGCAGTGACGCATTTCCGCGTACTGGAACGTTTCGGCAATTTCACTTTAGTGGAGTGCCGCTTGGAAACTGGCCGCACGCACCAAATCCGCGTCCATATGAAATACATTGGCTTCCCGCTAGTTGGCGATCCGAAATACGGACCGAAGAAAACGATGGACATCGGCGGACAAGCGCTGCATGCTGAAATTATCGGTTTCATTCATCCAAAAACGAACGAATACATGGAGTTTTCAGCTGAGCCGCCTGCGGAATTCGCTGAGCTTTTGGAATCTCTTCGCGACAAGGATTGACAAAGCGGAACGTCCTAATCTATACTAAAACAAATCAATCGAATAAGAGTCACCTTTAATAACAGTCCAGAGAGGCTGAGAAGGTATTTACGCTGACGCCGGAGGAATGGTCCCTCCGTGCCTAATTTTTCTGCGCATCCACCCTTTTGCCCTCTGGCAAAAGGGTTTTTTATTTGGAAAAAAGGAGTGTCAACATGGGAGAAAAAGCAGATATTTTGGATGAAAAAGCAATTGCGCGAGCAATAACCCGCATTGCGCATGAAATTATTGAGCGCAATAAAGGCATTGACGACTGCGTGTTGGTCGGCATCAAAACAAGAGGAGCATTTATTGCGAACCGCCTTGCCGAGCGGATCGAACAAATTGAAGGCAAAGCGATTATGACCGGTGAATTGGACATCACGCTTTACCGCGACGACTTAAGCGTCAAAAACAAAAACAAAGAGCCGCTTGTTCAGCAAGTAGACATCACTCACGATATTTTAAACAAGAAAGTTGTCCTGGTTGATGATGTTCTCTACACAGGCAGAACTGTCCGTGCTGCGATGGACGCTGTTATGGATCTAGGGCGACCAGCGCAAATTCAATTGGCGGTGTTGATCGACCGAGGGCACCGGGAATTGCCGATCCGAGCCGATTTTGTCGGTAAAAACATTCCGACATCAAGCAACGAACGCATCGTCGTACAAATGGAAGAAAGCGACGGCAACGACCGCGTAGCCATACACGAATAGGATTGGGGAGAATTTACTGTGACTGAAGCAATTTTAGATGTACAAGACAAACCGAAAACGGGCCAATGGATTTCATTGAGCCTTCAACATATGTTCGCAATGTTTGGCGCAACAATTCTTGTTCCGAAGCTTGTTGGACTGAGTCCAGCCATCGCGCTTTTGACAAGCGGCATTGCAACAATCATCTTCATCCTTATCACCCAGTTTAAAGTGCCGGCTTATCTTGGCTCATCATTCGCATTTATCGTACCCATTACAATCGCGACAGAAACAGGAGGCATCGGATCAGCCATGATTGGCGCGATGTTTGTGTCAGTGGTCTACGCCTTGACAGCATTGCTCATCTGGAAGACCGGTTATCGCTGGCTAATGAACCTGCTGCCGCCCATTGTCGTCGCCCCGGTTATCATCGTCATCGGACTTGCATTATCGGGTGTTGCCGTTGGCATGGCCATGAACATTCCGACAGCAGACGGTGGATCTGAATACAGCATGCTGCATTTCTCAGCCGCGCTTGTCACGTTAGCAACTGCAATTATCTGTAATTTATATTTTAAAAACATCATTAGCTTAATGCCGATTCTCATCGGAATTTTGGTCGGCTACGCCTACTCAGCTGCAATTGGCATCATCAATTACACACCAATCAGCGAAGCCAATTGGTTCCAAGTGCCGGATTTTCTACTGCCCGGCATCGACTATAGCTTCACCGTAACGCCGACTTTATTGTTCATCATGGTGCCGATCGCGATCGTCACAATCTCTGAGCACATTGGCCATCAATTGGTTTTAGGGAAAATAGTCAAACGAAATTACATAAAAGATCCGGGGCTTCACCGCTCGATCTTAGGGGACGGCCTTGGAACGTTAATATCATCCCTTGTGGGCGGACCGCCAAAGACAACATATGGCGAAAACATAGGTGTTCTTGCGATAACGAGAGTTTACAGTATCTACGTCATTATCGGAGCGGCAGTGTTTGCTATCTTGTTCTCGTTCTTCGGCAAATTGATGGCAGCCATCGAGACAATTCCAACGGCAGTTTTAGGTGGGATTTCCATCCTGCTGTTCGGGATCATCGCATCATCAGGGTTGCGCATGTTGGTTGACAATAACATCGATTTTGGCGAAAAACGCAATTTGGTCATTTCGTCGGTCATCTTGGTCATCGGCATCGGAGGAGCAAAGATTGAGTTCAGCGAATCGTTCTCAATCGAAGGAATGGCACTCGCAGCAATTGTCGGTGTTGTGCTGAACCTGATTTTGCCGGGTCGCGTCAAAGAAGAAATAGATTTCGAATCTTAATAGTCACCTTTTAATGAATGTCCAGAGAGGCATGGAAAGGGAAGTGGAAAGGGCATAGTCTATGCTTTTTTCCTCACGCCTTCCTGCTCCTGGGAAGGCGTTTTTTTATACAAAGGAGAGAGCGGATATGCCGAATGTATTGAGTATGGATACCATGAAAAATGAAGTGATTATGGGTTTGCTGAAGCGGGCAGAGGAATTGGAGAAAGGCGCGCCCAGCAAACTGCCAGGTACAGCAGTCAATTTGTTTTTTGAACCGAGCACCCGAACGAAAATGAGTTTTGAAATGGCGGAGCAAAAATTAGGGATGACAGTTCTTCCTTTTGAAACAGCGTTCTCAAGCATTCTGAAAGGTGAAACTTTGCATGACACACTGAAGACTCTCGAAGCAATCGGCGTCGATGCAGTCGTGATTCGACACGAAGAAGAAGCGTATTACGAACAATTGACCGGCTGCAAGCTCGCCATCATAAACGGAGGCGATGGATCGGGACAGCATCCGACGCAATCGCTCTTGGATTTAATGACCATCCACCAGGAGTTTGGGCGTATTGAAGGCGTTCATGTCACGATTGTCGGTGATATCGCCCATAGCCGGGTGGCTAAGTCAAACGCTTCCGCATTAGAGAAACTGGGGGCGAAGGTTAGTTTTATCTGCCCGAAAGAATGGAGCGGCGATTATGAGACATCTGAAAAGCTTGACGATTTTATTGACCACACAGATGTTGTCATGATGTTGAGGGTCCAGCACGAACGGCATGCGGTAGCCGCTTTGTTTTCAAAAGAGGATTATTACGAGAAATACGGCTTGACCTTGGAGCGGGAACGAAAAATGAAAGATTCAGCAATTATCATGCATCCTGCACCAATCAACCGCGGCGTGGAAATTGCAGATAGTTTAGTGGAATGTGAACGTTCACGAATTTTCAAACAAATGGCCAATGGCGTTTTCGTCCGGATGGCCGTGCTTGAATACGCAATGAAAGGGAGAGATTAAGTATGAATTTATTCATTAAAAACGTAAACATCCTAAAAGACGGAGAGCTGGAACAAACGAATGTCCGTATAACAGAAGGTAAAATCGCTGGCATTGGCACGAAATTGGAGCAACAGGGAGAAACAGAAATAGACGGCACTGGCCGAATGATCGCACCGGGGTTTGTAGACGTTCATGTGCATTTGCGTGAACCGGGCGGCGAGCAGAAAGAAACAATCGAGAGCGGTACACGTTCAGCAGCAAAAGGCGGTTACACAACGATTTGCGCCATGCCAAATACACGTCCTGTACCGGACACGAAAGAAAATCTGCAGCTCGTCAATAACTTGATCGAAAAAAATGCGCTTATCCGAGTATTGCCGTACGCTTCGATTACGATTCGCGAAGCAGGAAAAGAACGGACAAATTTAAAAGAACTGAAAGAAAACGGCGCATTCGCTTTCACGGATGACGGCGTTGGAATTCAGCAAGCCGGCATGATGTACGAAGCGATGCAAGACGCAGCAGCGATCGATATGCCGATTGTGGCGCATTGCGAAGACAACAGCTTGATCTATGACGGTGTTATGCACGAAGGGAAACGGAATAAAGAACTTGGCTTGAAAGGAATACCATCGATTGCGGAATCGGTGCATATCGCCCGCGACATTTTGTTAGCAGAAGCAGCAGGCGCACATTACCATGTGTGCCACGTCTCGACGAAAGAATCGGTTCGTGTCATCCGTGACGCGAAACGGGCAGGCATCCATGTCACAGCTGAAGTTTCACCGCATCATTTGTTGCTTTCAGAAGATGATATTCCAGGAAATGATGCGAATTGGAAGATGAATCCACCGCTGCGAGCAAAGGAAGATCTGCTTGCATTGCGTGAAGGGCTGCTTGACGGCACACTCGATTTCATCGCAACAGACCATGCACCTCATACTGTTGAGGAAAAAGCGAATGGCATGGAACAAGCACCATTCGGCATTGTCGGTTTTGAAACAGCGTTCCCGCTCCTGTACACGAAATTTGTAGCAAGTGGCGAATGGGCATTGCAACAATTGATCGACTGGCTGACAATCAAGCCGAGCCAAGTGTTTGATATGCCATACGGCACTCTAGACGAAGGGGCAGCGGCGGATTTGGTGCTGCTGGACCTTGAGAAAGAACGCAATATCGACCCGCAAGAATTCCACTCCAAAGGAAGAAATACACCATTTGGCGGTTGGACCTGCAAAGGCTGGCCAATCATGACCATATTCGGAGGACAAATCGCATGGCAGGAGGAAACAAACTTATGAAACGATATTTAATCTTAGAAGACGGTACGGTATTTGCAGGTGAAGCATTCGGCAGCACAGCTGCATCAATTGGGGAAGTAGTTTTCAATACGAGTATGACAGGCTATCAGGAAATTTTATCGGATCCTTCTTATTGCGGACAAATTGTGACAATGACTTATCCATTGATCGGCAATTACGGTATCAATAGCGACGACTTCGAATCGATCGAGCCGGCAGTCAAAGGCATGGTTGTCCGCGAAGTAGCAGACTTTCCTTCTAATTTCCGCTGCAATACGACATTGGATGAATTGTTTAAACGCAAAGGGATACCGGGCATTGCAGGCATCGATACTCGGAAATTGACGCGCTTGATCCGTTCGAAAGGTTCGATCAAAGGCGTTTTGACCGCTGCAGGCGAAGAAGTCGACGCGCTTGAAGCAGCGAAAAAATTGCAGGATCTGGTGCTGCCGAGCAACCAAGTCGCGCAAGTATCAACGGCAAGGCCATATCCAAGTCCTGGGCGCGGCAAACGCGTTGTATTGATTGACTACGGCATGAAACACGGCATCCTTAGAGAACTGAACAACCGCAATTGCGACGTCATTGTCATGCCTTATAACACACCGGCATCTGAAATCATGGCATGGGGACCGGACGGCGTCATGCTGTCAAACGGACCTGGAGATCCGAAAGACGTACCAGAATGCGTCGAAGTAGTGGCTGACTTGCTCGGGCAAGTACCGATTTTCGGAATTTGCCTAGGTCATCAATTGTTCGCCCGCGCTTGCGGAGCAGAAACGTTTAAATTGAAATTCGGTCACCGCGGAGGCAACCATCCTGTTATGGACTTGACGACAGGAAAAGTGGAAATCACCTCTCAAAACCACGGTTACGCAGTGGACGAAGAAACGTTGCAAGGCACACGCTTGAAAGTGACACATCGCGCATTGAACGATGGCACCAATGAAGGGCTGACGCATTTGGATTTCCCGGCTTTCACTGTGCAATACCACCCGGAATCGTCGCCAGGACCGGAAGACTCGAATTACCTGTTTGACCGTTTTATCGACATGATGAACGTAAACCGAAAGGAGCAACAACATGCCTAAAAGACAAGATATTAAAAGCATTCTCGTAATCGGATCGGGACCCATCGTTATCGGACAAGCTGCAGAATTTGATTATGCCGGTACGCAAGCGTGCCTCGCATTAAAAGAAGAAGGTTATCGAGTTATTTTGATCAACTCCAACCCGGCGACCATCATGACAGATACGGAGATTGCCGATAAGGTATATATCGAACCGATTACGCTTGAGTTTGTCAGCCGCATTTTGCGCAAGGAACGTCCGGATGCCTTGTTGCCGACACTGGGTGGGCAAACAGGATTGAACATGGCGATTGAGTTGGATGAGTCCGGCATTCTTGAAGAGCTCGAAATTGAAATTCTCGGCACAAAACTTGAAGCCATCCATAAAGCAGAAGACCGCGATTTGTTCCGTACATTGATGAATGAGCTGGGCGAACCTGTACCGGATTCTGATATCATTCATAACCTTGCAGAAGCTCGCACATTCGTTGATCGCGTAGGCTATCCGGTCATCGTGCGCCCGGCGTTCACGCTTGGCGGCACCGGCGGAGGAATTTGCAACAATCCTGCAGAATTACAGGAAATCGTGACAAGCGGCTTGAAGTATAGCCCGGTTACACAATGTTTATTGGAAAAATCAATTGCCGGATTCAAGGAAATCGAATATGAAGTGATGCGCGACGCCAACGATACCGCTATCGTGGTGTGCAATATGGAAAATATCGACCCGGTCGGCATCCACACAGGTGATTCGATTGTCGTCGCACCGAGTCAGACTTTATCGGACCGGGAATATCAAATGCTGCGCAACGTCTCATTGAAAATCATCCGGGCATTGAAAATCGAAGGCGG
>JBFEIJ010000023.1:0-33070 GCA_041553775.1 Planococcus sp. (in: firmicutes) | reverse complement strand
ACTCCCGTTACGGGAGTTTTTTTACTGCCTTAATTCCTCAATAAACGCATAAGCCTCTTCAATTTCCTCTGGTGTGAAATTCAGTTTCGCTTTGACGACGTGCAGCTTTTCAATCTGTTCTTCACGTTCCATGTGATCAAAATACAAAAGCGTCGCAGTGAGTTCCAAGAAGCGGCTGCTTTTATTGTTCAGCTTGCCAGCAACTTCCGGTGATTCCAAAATCGACTCTCTGAGCGTACTGCGAAACTCAGCGCCTTCCTGCGTTACCGAGTATTTATATTGAACATATGAGCCTTTGTCTTCCAATTCCTCCAACAAAAACCCCATATCGCATAATTCTTCCACGCGAGCTGTCAGTTCTTCCGAATACGGTCCATAAATATGAAATTCGTATTTTTCCTGGAACGGCGCCCCTAGTTTTTTTAAGATGTAAATCATTTTCTGCATTTTTTTGCGTCCGGCAACGCCTTCAGCAGTGGCAATAAAATCCACAATTTTTGCATGTTCTTGGAGCAACTATACCCCTCCTTCTTTCAGCATTTCCACGATTTGCTGTTTGATCGCTTTTTTCTTGCCATCAACGAGCAATTCGGCAGGGAAATATAATTTATAGTCGGTCCGTCGTTTGCCCGATATCGCTTCGACAATCTGCGACAGGCGTGATAATTCCTTGATTTCGCCATTTGGCATCAATAAGTGGATCGGCAAGCGCTCCCCTTCTTCGCCAGGGCGGTAAAAATCGTATGGCAAGTCTGACGTTGAGTCATCGACGAGATAGTAATCCGGATCGATGCCCGCTTTTTTGAACAAGCTAGCAAGTTCACCAAGTTTCCGGTAATCTTTCCCCGGATCAAAATCGACGTATTGGAAAAGCCGACGATTGACGAAACGGTCGCTCATGTCTGACAAAATCGGATCGCTTTCCGTCATCCATAATTGGAAATAGGTCATCATGACGCCTTCATCAAGCGCCAAATAATCTTTCAATGTAAACGACCGGTCGAAGAATGCTTCGAAATGAGTCGGCGGCTGTGCAAATTCATATCCGCTGTCGTGCAATTCTTTGGCGCGCTGCAGAATTTTTCGCAAGATGACTTCCGCGCTGCGCGCTACGGGATGGAAATACACTTGCCAATACATTTGGTAGCGGCTCATGATGTAATCTTCCACAGCGTGCATGCCGCTCGCTTTAATGACCACTTGGTCTTCCAGCGGCCGCATGACGCGAAGAATCCGCTCCATGTCAAAATGGCCGTACGAAACGCCCGTGTAATAGGCGTCCCGTTGCAAATAATCCATGCGATCAGCATCAATTTGACTGGATATCAGCGAAACGACTTGTTTATTGGAATAAGTCTTAGCGATGACTTCCGCGACTTTCTTCGGAAACCCAGCGCCGACTTTCGTTAGAATTTGATTGACTTCTGTGTCGCCAAGTAAAATTTCACGCGTGAAATTTTCGTGGTCAACATGAAAAACCTTTTCAAACGAATGAGAAAATGGTCCGTGGCCGAGGTCGTGAAGCAACGCAGCGCATAACACGACAAGCCGCTCGCTTTCATCCCATTCCGGTCGTCCATGAAACATGTCATCCGAGATTCGGCGGACAATTTCATAAACGCCAAGTGAATGGCTGAAGCGGCTATGTTCGGCTCCGTGAAATACGAGATAAGAGGTGCCAAGTTGCTTGATGCGGCGAAGGCGTTGGAATTCCCGCGAATTGATCAAGTCCCAAATCACTTGATCGCGCACATATATGTACCGGTGAACCGGATCTTTAAATACTTTTTCTTCCGCTAATTTCTGACTTGCATAGTCCATGGCCGCACCTCCAATTTTTCTGCGTAACTTTCATTTTACATGAGCCGCCTTCTGTCATTCAAGGGTCGGCGGTAGCATTTTCCGGTTGCGTTCAACGACCCGGTTCAAGTAAAACCCGTAAAGCTCTGTCTCCTCAGGCATCAACGGCTGCGGGGACGGCGAGCCGATCAATTCATAAAGATCGAGTACGACTTCTTGCACGGTCAGTTTTTTGCCGAGCAGCTCACTGAGCGACGCCATCACGGTCGGATCGATGTCCGGATAAACCGCTTTCGTTTTTTCCCCTTGCAAACCTGCTTCGTAAAAACCGCGGATCAACTCCGCCCGTTCTGCGCCTGACCCTTCGATGCATAGGTAAACCTGAACAGCGATGCCTCGGCGAATGCGCCGTTGGGAAATCCCAGCGAATTTTTGTCCGTTAATGCTCAAATCATACGTACCTGGGCAATACGAACCGATAATTTCATACGCTTCTATTTGCGCTTCCGGAAACAAAGCCTGGACCAATTCGACCATCATGTCATAACCTGCGGGAATGTCGATGGCGTTGTCTTTTTCAGACAGTACGAGCGAGATGTTCAGCACACCTGAATCCAACACGACTGCAAGTCCTCCTGAATTCCGTACAATCGGCTGATGGCCATGCTCTTCCAAGTATTTCATGCCGTCAGCGATATGCGGCAATCGGTGGTCTTGAATGCCCAACACCACCGTGTCGTCGTGCACCCATGTGCGGATTGCAGCAGGACTTTTCCCTGTTCCGACAAGCTCGCATAAAAGGTCGTCCGTTGCAAACGACTCCAGCGCGGAGCGGTTTCGTGCGCTCAAGGACTGATCCCAAAAACGCCAGTTTGTGTTTTGTATCAAATCGTTCATCTTGCAATCTCCTCTTTCATTACATTCGCTTTCCTAAGTGTACCCGAGATGGCGGCCACTGAAAACCCGCCGCGCCCTTGTCAAATTGGTGACAGCCATTTGTTTTGAAGGAACTCGGCCAGCGGTTATGATAAACTGATTCTGTGAGATTCAGATAAAAGGAGTGTTTGATAAATGAATGAAGCAGCGATTACATTAGACGGTTGGTACGTTCTCCATGATTTCCGCACGATGGACTGGGTAACGTGGAAAATGTTGACTGACGAAGAGCGCCAGTTTGCAGTGGAAGAATTCCAAGCGTTCATGAACAAAGTCAACAAAGCCGATACGAATAAAACCGGTGCTCACGCACTTTACTCGGTAATGGGGCAAAAAGCAGACTTCATGTTGATGCTATTGCGTGAAACAATGGACGAGTTGCATGAACTCGAAACAGAATTCAATAAATTGACGTTGAACGCCTACACGGTTCCTGCTTATTCTTATGTATCTGTTGTTGAACTTTCCAACTACTTGGCTGGTAAATCAGAAGAAGATCCTTACCAGAACCCGCACATCCGCGCTCGCTTGTACCCTGAGCTTCAGCGTTCGCAATACATTTGCTTCTACCCGATGGACAAACGCCGCGACGGCGATGACAACTGGTACATGCTGCCAATGGATGACCGCAAAGAATTGATGCTGTCACACGGTAAAATCGGCCGCAGCTACGCAGGCAAAGTAAAACAAATCATCTCCGGTTCTGTCGGATTTGACGATTACGAATGGGGCGTTACATTGTTCTCTGATGACGTTCTTCAATTCAAGAAATTGATCTACGAAATGCGCTTTGACGAAGTCAGCGCGCGCTACGCAGAATTTGGTTCATTCTACGTCGGCACTCGCTTAGACGCAGAACGCACTGCAAAATTCTTGGAAGTATAATAAATTCAAAAACCGCCCTCGGGCGGTTTTTTTATTTTCCATCAAATTTTTTATCCATTATTTGGATTTACCTACTCTAAGTGCCGAAAATACGATTTCTTTAAGCTAAAATACGATCCCAAACCGCTCAAATACGATCTCTCAGAGCCGAAATACGTTCCTAGGCGTCGAAATTAATTAAAATTAAAAATCCCTCATGACTAAAATAGAAATTTTATCGCTTTAATAGTCGAAATCAGTCTGCCTGCTTTTATTCCTATCAAAGACTATATCCACTAAAATTTTATCCATTATTTGGATTTACTTGCTCTGAGTGCTGAAATACTTTCCCGAAACCTCAAAATACTTTCCTCAATCGCTTAAATACTTTCTCTCAGAGCCAAAATACTTTCCGACACTCAAAAATCCACAAATAAAAAAGGCCTCCGCGACGGAGACCTTTCATAAATTACAACGCTTTAGCAGCTGCAACAATCAACATGATCCAGCCGGCGATGAATGCGACGCCGCCGATTGGTGTGATAGCACCAAGTATGCTGATGCCCGTCAAACTAAGGACATACAAGCTACCAGAGAAGATGATGATTCCTGCAAGCATCAAGTACCCGGCCCAGTTCAATGAACTAAGCGGGCCCAGCAGCGAAGAGCTCATCAAAATTGCGACCGCCATCAACCCGATTGCGTGGAACATTTGATATTGAACGGCTGTTTGCCACGTATCCAAGTATTTATCCGCTACACGGCCTTCAAGCATGTGCGCACCGAATGCGCCGAATGCGACTGACAGCAACGCGTTAAGCGCTCCTGCGATCAAGAAAAATTTCATGTATTCATTCCTCTTTCCGATTAAAATTCAAATAACGAATCCCCGTTGGCGTCTTCTTCATTCAGTTTATTGACGGAAGAGACGGTCTGCACTTGCGGGGATGCAAGCGGGATTGCCTGCGGCTTATCGGTTGTCGGACGGTCATCGTCTAGAACCAAGTCACAGAGCGCACGGATTGCTGCAATCGACTCGCGCATTTTCGCGGGATCGGACTTGCGCGCAGATGCCGTATGTTTTTCAATTTCGTTTAAAATGCGGGCAGCATCAATTGCCATGCCAACTCCCCCTTTCGTTTTACAATACATGCTATTTTAACACGCGAACGGCCGCTACGTCAGGATAGACAAAAATCGATTGGCGTTTCGCCTCGCTGTTCAAGCAAGTCATTTACTTTCGAATACGGACGGCTGCCAAAAAAGCCTCGACTTGCACTGAGCGGACTCGGATGAGGTGATTCGATGATGGCATGACGATCCAGATCGATGAACTGCTTTTTCTTCTGGGCTGGTCGGCCCCATAACACAAAAATCACCGGTTTCTCCCGATCGGACAATTTCCGGATGACTTCATCGGTGAATTGCTCCCAACCTTGGCCGCGATGCGAATGCGCTTGGCCTTGCCGCACGGTCAACACCGTATTAAGCATCAAGACGCCCTGGTCCGCCCATTTTGTCAATGTGCCGTCTTGAGGAATGGCGCAGCCTAAGTCTTCTTTCAATTCTTTGAACATATTGCGCAAGCTCGGCGGATGCGGAATCCCTGGCTGCACCGAAAAACTCAACCCATGCGCTTGATTCGGCCCATGATAAGGATCTTGTCCCAAAATGACGACTTTGACGTCCTCAAAAGCGGTATGTTCGAACGCGTTCCACATGTCTTCCTTTGCCGGATACACGTTTTCATTTTCGTATTCATGCTTTAAAAATTCGCGTAGTTTCAAATAATACGGTTTGGCAAACTCCGCGCCTAAGACGTCTTGCCAATCGTTATCGAATATTTGTTTCGGCACCATACGTCCCTCCTAATCCTTGAATTCAACCGTCACCTCGTAGCCGACGAGCTGGAACATTTCTTTCACTGAACGCGCTCCGTTTTCTTCCGCCTTCTCCAATATTCCTTGACCTTCCACTTCTTCAAGAATCATCTTTTTCGCTTCATCCGCCAATTCGTAGGCTTCAGAAATATCCGCTTTGTCGCGGAATACCCCTTCATAGGAATACACTTCCACTTGGTCAAAAAACAATTCCGGTCCGCCTAGAAAATCTGCCTTTGGCAACCGTAACGTAGCTGTTTTTGCTTCATCGTCTACTTCAATGTCCTCTGCCGCTACTTCTGAGAAATCGATGCCTGCTTTAACCGCTCCTGGAATCACCACCAGCAATTGGCGTTGTGTTCCCGGCAAGTCCAAGCCGATATCCTGGCCGAACACTTTATTGTCTTGTCTTTCAATTATTACTTTCGAGTATGCTTCGGCTGTCGATAGTTCATTCAAATCCTGAATGCGTTCAAGAAATGCACCTTTTTCTTCCGTGAACGTGCTGCCTTTCAGCATCCAAAACGTACCTAACGGCAAAGCCACTAAGACCAACAGCAGCAAAACTAATAACGCTAACATCGAGTTCCGGAAAACTCCGCCCATTACTTTGGCCGATTTCAAAAATCCTGATTTTTTCGGTTCTTCTTTGTCTTTCACTTCTTTTAATAAACGCTCAATTTCTTTCATTTTCGGATCGTTTTCCATTGATATCCCTCTTTCTTTTATTCAAATCACCAAGCCGCCATGATACGATAAACCAAAGGGGCGATTGATATGGCCGATTGGCGGGAAAAAATAAAATCCATTTCTAAAACAGACGGAAGCAGCGCACCCGAAATCGCCAAACAACTTGGCATGGGATGCTTGGGCTACGCGATTCTCGCTGTCTCCATTCTAACATTTATCGTGGCGATTGGTCTTTTCAACAGCGGCAATTGGGTAGCGGGCTTGTTCGCATCCGCCTTTTTCTTAGTAAGTGCAGCCACCGCATTTCTTTTGATCATGCCGCACAAGTCCAATAAATTGTAAATACAATGTTTTTTGATAAAATGAAAGAACAAAAATATTTTACTCACAAAGGGGATATAAACAGAATGGCTTTGAAAAAAACATTAACAATTGCGGGTTCGGATACTTCCGGAGGCGCTGGTATACAAGCTGATTTGAAAACATTCCAAGAACACGGCACATACGGCATGAACGCCTTGACCGTTATTGTTACAATGGATCCGAATAATGGCTGGAGCCACGGCATCCACCCAATTGCGGTTGATACGTTGCAAGCACAATTGGATACAGCTTTTTCAACAGGCATCGATGCATTGAAAACGGGCATGCTGCCAACTGTCGACATCATCAAGACAGCCGGTGAAGCAATCGCTGCTTCAGGCATCCGCGACGTGGTCATTGATCCGGTTATGGCATGCAAAGGCGAATCGGAAGTTTTATTCCCTGAAAACGTTGACGCAATGATTAAATACTTATTGCCAAACGCAAAAGTGGTAACGCCAAACTTAGTAGAAGCTGGTCAATTATCTGGCGTCGGCATCCTAAAAACAGTTGACGACTTGAAAGAAGCAGCTGAAAAAATCCATGCACACGGCGTGGAATATGTTGTCATCAAAGGCGGCAAACAATTGAAGCACGAAAAAGCGGCTGATTTATTATTCGACGGCAAAACGCATTATTTGCTGACATCAGAGAAAACTGATACGTCGTATAACCATGGCGCTGGCTGCACGTTCGCAGCAGCAATCACAGCCAACCTTGCAAATGGCGAATCAGTCGAAGACGCTGTGTTGAATGCGAAGAAATTTGTTTCAGCGGCGATTGCAAAAGGTTGGAAGCTTAACGAATACGTTGGCCCGGTCATGCACGGGGCGGCGAATAAATTCGACGAAACACCTGCTGTGGAAATGGAAAAAATCTAATTTTAACAAGTAGTGCTGTACCGAACGCTGTGAAAACGGCATTCGGTGCAGTTTTTTTATACCTCACTAACTTGCATTACAAAATAGTTGACGCCATCCACCCTCCCTGCTATATTGTATTACAAAGTAGTGAAACGATTGTTATTAAATTTTATAAAGGAGGTCCACGATGTCTTCTAGCCAAATGCTTAAAGGAGTTCTTGAAGGATGCCTTTTAGCGATTATTGAAAAAGGCGAAACGTATGGTTATGAAATGATTGAAAAGCTGGAGCTTTATGGTTTTACAATGATCAGTGAAGGCAGCATTTACCCCGTATTGATGCGGCTTCAAAAAGAAGGACTCGTGGATTCGGTCATGAAAGACTCACCAAGTGGACCAAAGCGGAAGTATTATACACTCACTCACTCAGGCCAGGAGGAATACCAAGAATTCAAAGCGCGTTGGCAAACTATGTCCGACTCGGTCAATCGCTTATTAAAGGAGGAAGCATGATGATCCTGACAAAAGAAAGCGTAGAATTTATCGCGAATTTGAAATTGTATTTACTGACTTCCGGCAAGAACGATGATGAAATCAATGCAATTGTCGAAGAACTGCGCGCCCACTTAGAAGAAGCCGAAAGCCGCGGGAAAAATATCCGCAACGTGACTGGTGATTCGCCTGAAGCCTATATGGCAAGCATTCGCAGCGAAATGGAAACGGATTTCACCGGCATTGCGAAAATGATGCCCATGTTCATTTTGCTCCTGCTTGCCTATTTCCTTACTGGTCCTGCCATCCGAGGCGAGCTCTCGTTCTCAATTTTGACACTCATCAATTATCCGTTAATCGCCTTTCTTGGCATTGGTGCATACCTTTACTTTTTCCGGAAAATGAGCGTTAAACAATGGAGCACAAAACGAGAAATCGCCGTCTTCATGGGCATTCAATTCACTATCGTGTTGCTATTTGCAGCTTTGATGTTTGTGGATATCTTCTTTTTCGAACCATTCTACATTCCGTCTCGTGATATTGCTTGGATCATCGCAGCAGCCGGCATCACTGTATTTATCGTCTCGTCTTTATGGAATAAATCCTGGATTACGATCGTCTTGCCGCTATTATTATTTGGCCCGGATTTTGCAATGCAGTTTCTCGAAGTGGGACAAACCCGTCAGCTCATCATTAGTACGTCCGTCCTGTACGCCGGACTCGTGCTGATTATCGCATTCCTCTTTTTTCAGAATAAAAAACAAAACTCTCACAATTCGTGAGAGTTTTTTAATTTCAATATTAATTCCCTAAAACTTTACTATAAAATAGATGATTGATTTTTTCTATCTAGTTATCCTTACATTTCATTTCCATTCAATCACATTATTGCTGGCTTATAAAGCAACCTAATCGCATTCTTGCGCATTTTTCCCTATACTTAAAGAATACGGATTGCATGAGGAGTGAAAACAATGGAACTAGTCGAAGTTAAGAAACTGCAAGTAGAACTGGATGCGTTTGCCAAAAAAGATGTTTATCTTCATTTGGAAACGACCAACGGCTCATATGCAACTCATTTCAATGAAGGATTTTTTAATGCCGGCGCCTTTATCCGAAATGTTGTCATTAATTATGAACTTGGCAAAGTTGTCGGGGACAGCCCGCATCGGGTCGGTTTAAAATTACCGCACGGATGGGTCTACGCCCAAGGCATCACTCATTATGAATTGGATGAGCAAGGACGTCTTTTGCTCGCTGGACATGACGGAGCAGGAAAACTGGCGGTTGCGCTGCAAATCAGCGAAACACCGTTCAGCTACTAAGGAGGGAAACAAGATGACAATCGAAAAAGAACGTCAAGTACTGGTCGTCTTCCCTCACCCGGACGATGAAGCGTTCGGCGTCTCAGGGACTATCACGAGCCACATTTTGCAAGGGACCCCGGTTACATACGCTTGTTTAACACTTGGGGAAATGGGCCGCAACATGGGGAATCCGCTATTTGCGACGCGCGAATCCTTGCCGAATATCCGAAAAAAGGAATTGCTCGGGTCTGCTGAGGCAATGGGGCTTACTGATTTGCGCATGATGGGATTGCGCGACAAAACAGTGGAATTTGAAGATGACGAAAAAATGGTCAAGATGATGACTGATTTGATCGAGGAATTAAATCCATCACTTGTCATCACATTTTACCCGAATCTTTCCGTCCATCCGGACCACGAAGCAACTGCACGCGCAGTTGTCCGCGCGGTGCGGCGCATGGAAGATCGGCCGAAGCTGCATTGCGTCGCTTTTGCCAATGAAACGATCGAGGTGCTTGGACATCCGGATATCGTTCACGATGTGACGGACGTTCGTGAGCAAAAGATGAACGCGATGAAAGCCCACATTTCTCAAACCGCTTGGATGCTTGAAGAAATGGAATTGAAGTTGGCGCAAGGCGATAAAGAAGCGGAGAATTGGCTGACAAAAGAACGATTTTACAATTACCGTTGGCACGAAGATTTTGAAAATTCCTTTTAACATTTCAACACCCCCAATTTCTTTTTGAAATTGGGGGTGTTCTTTCTTGCCGTTATCAGATAATATAAACATTGGTATGAAAGCGTTTCACTAGGGGGAAGCACTGTATAATTACCATTAAAAATGTGTTTTAATGCACAGAGAAAAGGGGTTTATTTGTGAAAAAGTTTTCGACTTCGACATGGCTATTATTCTTAATACCATCATTGCTGGGAGTGTTACTCTTTATCGTTCCTGTACCGACAGAAGACGGATGGTCCGTATCCATCGCTGTACTGGCAAATATGATGGCTGGATTGATCGAACCCTTCGTATCATGGATTGTTACGGGGATATTGATCATTGCAGCAGTTGGCTCACTTGTAATGATTACAAGAACGGTCAAAGAAGGCCACAAGGTCTCATTTTTCGATAAATTATTTAATGTTAATCTTTTCTGGACAATCGTCCGCATCCTTGGTGCGGTATTCGCCATTATGGTCATGTTCCAGCTTGGACCGGAAGCGGTTTGGAGCGAAAACACAGGCGGCTTGCTGCTATCAGGCACTGGTCTATTGTCGTTCTTGTTCACGATCTTCTTGTTCGCAGGTTTGTTCTTGCCATTATTGATGAATTTCGGTTTACTTGAATTCTTCGGCACGATGATGACGAAAATCATGCGTCCACTATTCCGACTGCCTGGCCGTTCTTCTATCGATGCATTAGCGTCATGGGTTGGCGATGGTACAATCGGTGTCTTGTTAACAAACTCGCAATACACGCAGAACAAATATACGCAGCGTGAAGCAGCAATTATCGGAACGACGTTCTCATTCGTATCGATTACTTTTGCTATCGTCGTTATTGAAGAAATCGGCTTGGGCCAATACTTCCTTCCTTATTACGGAACTGTTGTTTTAGCTGGTGTTGTTCTTGCATTGATCATGCCGCGGATTTTCCCGTTGGTGAAAAAACCGACAACGTTCATGAACGGTGACGATCAGGATTCGATTTCTGAAGAAATCCCTGTTGGTTACAATGTCGCTTCTCACGGTGTTGAAAATGCGTTGACAAAAGCTTCGGAAAACAAATCCATCAAAGAATTCTTCAAAGATGGCTTTAAAAATGTCTTGGATATGTGGATCGGGGTTGCTCCAGTCGTTATGGCATTCGGAACAATCGCGTTGATGTTAGCTGAATACACACCTGTCTTCTCTATCTTGGGAGCGCCTTTCGAGCCATACTTGAATTTGCTCGGCATTCCACAAGCTGAAGAAGCTGCACAATTGATGGTCGTTGGTTTTGCGGATATGTTCCTTCCTGCCATTCTTGGATCTGGATTGGAGTCGGAAATGACGCGTTTTGTTGTTGCGACGATGTCTGTTACTCAATTGATCTACATGTCCGAAGTTGGCGGACTTCTACTCGGTTCGAAAATTCCGGTCAATATTTTAGACTTGATCGTCATCTTCATCTTGCGTACAGTCATCGCTTTACCGATTGTTGCGGGTGTTGCACATCTTCTATTTTAAGCAAAAAAGCTGGGAGCGAATTTTCGCTCTCAGCTTTTTTTATTTATTGATTTAGGCGTGTGCTAATTTTTTTTTAAGCTTTTCCAGCATATCCGCTGTCATCGCATCCAAGTCGAATTCGGTTTTAAAGCCCCATTCGTTTTTCGCTGCCGATGCATCGATGTTATCTGGCCAGCTTTCGGCAATCGCTTGGCGAACCGGATCCACGTCGTAAGACATTTGGAATTCCGGGATGAATTTGCGAATAGATGCAGCAATCTCACTCGGTTCAAAGCTCATAGCCGTCACATTGAATGCGTTGCGATGAACCAGTTTAGCCGGGTCAGCTTCCATCAAATCGATAATCGCCTGCAATGCGTCCGGCATATACATCATGTCCATGCGGGTGCCTTCCGCGATATATGATGTGTAGCGCTGTTCTTCGATCGCCTTGTAATAGATATCTACAGCGTAATCCGTCGTGCCGCCGCCTGGTTGTGCCACGTAAGACACCAATCCAGGAAAACGTACGCCGCGCGTATCGACGCCGAATCTCTGGAAATAATAATCGCATAATAATTCCCCTGCGACTTTATTGACACCATACATGGTCGTTGGACGCTGAAGCGTGTCTTGCGGTGTGTTGTTCTTCGGTGTCGAAGGTCCGAATGCACCGATCGAGCTTGGCGTGAAGAATTGCATGCCGAGTTCGCGTGAGGCTTCAAGTGCATTGACCAAACCGCCCATGTTCAAGTTCCATGCAAGTAACGGCTTTTCTTCAGCAGTCGCAGACAATAACGCTGCCATGTGCATCATCGTGTCGGCTCCAAAGTCTTTTGCTAAATCGTGCATCTTTTGAGCATCAGTTACATCCAATACACTGAACGGTCCGCTTTGGTCGGACGACTCGCGGATATCCGTTGCCAATACATTGTCCGCACCGTAAATTTCGCGCAGTTTTCCAGTCAATTCCGATCCAATTTGTCCCAGTGCACCAGTAATCATTATACGTTTCATCAATAGCACTCCTTTCGAATAAAACAAATGTCCTCTGTAAAAACACATTTATATAGTTAAATTTGGCGTTTCTATAAGCTTCTATATGAAGACATTATAAATTGTTCTCTTTAAAAATACAACGACTTTCAATTTTTATTCGCGTGAAAGTTGCAAGTTAATGTTGTTGAAAAATCTGATAAGATGATGCTATAATGAGTCAGCACTTAGAAAAGACGGCTCTATTCCATGGACCCAAATCGTTGAAAACTTTTTTTTGCTGTTAAAACCTAGTATTCCACTTAGTATTGTATTCTTAATAATTGGAGTGCTTGGCTATACGGTCGAAAAATGATCAACAAAATACACGAAATCGAGGAGATGATTTTATGAAAAAAATCACATTAAGTTTATTGGCAATTATAGGGGCTGTATTGTTTTTGGCAGCTTGCGGAACAAACACAGCTGCACCAGATTCGACTAATGAAGGATCAGACAGCAACGAAGAAGATCTTTTGGCAAAAGTAAAAGATGAAGGCACGTTGACAATCGGCACTGAAGGAACCTATCCCCCATTCACATTCCACGACGAAACCGGTAAATTGACTGGATTTGATGTAGAAATTGCTGAGGAAGTGGCGAGTCGTCTCGGCGTTGAAGCTGAATTTTTGGAAACACAATGGGATGGCATGTTTGCAGGGCTTGATGCCAAACGCTTCGATATGGTCGCAAACCAAGTCGGCATTAATCCCGAGCGTCAGGAAAGCTATGAATTCTCAGATCCTTATATCACATCAACTGCTGTGTTAGTCGTACCGAAAGGCTCTGACATCAAAGCCTTTGAAGACTTGGAAGGCAAATTATCGGCACAATCGTTAACGAGTAATTATGCTGAAACAGCTAAATCATTCGGAGCTGAAATCGAAGGCGTCGAAGGATTCAACCAAGCAATTGAATTGCTGAATTCCGGCCGCGTTGATGCAACGGTAAACGATAATTTGACTGTCTTGGATTTCTTGAAGCAACGCCCTGAAGCCAATATCGAAGTTGTTGCGAAAGCGGACGATGCAGCGCAAAGCGCATTATTATTCCGTAAAGGCAGCGAAACGATGATTGAAGAAGTCAACAAAGCGTTGGCAGAAATGATCGAAGACGGCACGTACGAAGAAATTTCGAACAAATGGTTCGGCGAAAATGTACTTAAATAGTATTTTTACAGACCCGGTGCGCCTTGAGCGGCTGACGGACATCTCTCAGTCTTCTTGGCTTCCGCTGATTGAAGGGATGATTCAGTACACCATTCCGTTGTCGTTCATTGCGTTCGTGCTGGGACTGGTCATTGCTGTACTTACAGCGCTCGCCCGCATTTCGACTAGTAAGATTCTGCAAATGATTGCGCGCGTCTACGTTTCGATTATTCGCGGTACGCCATTATTGGTTCAATTGTTCATCCTGTTTTATGGCTTGCCGACCGTCGGCGTAGTAATCGCTCCGTTTCCTGCCGCGATTATCGGCTTTTCGCTAAACGTCGGCGCGTATGCTTCGGAAGTGATACGAGCGGCTATCTTGTCCATTCCTAAAGGCCAATGGGAAGCAGCAAACACAATCGGCATGACTTATACCCAATCGCTGCGCCGCGTCATCTTGCCGCAAGCGTCGCGGGTGTCCATCCCGCCGCTATCCAATACGTTCATCAGCTTGATCAAAGATACATCTTTGGCATCGCTGATTCTTGTGACGGAAATGTTCCGTGTAGCTCAGCAAATTGCTGCGACCAATTACGAATTCCTGCTTTTATACGGTCAAGCGGCATTGATTTATTGGCTCGTCTGCTTCTTATTGTCCCTCGGTCAAGGCAGACTCGAGCACCGATTCGATCGTTACGTTTCCCGCTAATAAAGCACATTATGCAGCAAGGAGCAAAATATGATTTCAATTACTGATTTACACAAAAAGTTCGGCAAACTGGAAGTGCTGAAAGGCATCGACTTAACGGTTGGCAAAGGCCAAGCCGTTGTTGTCATCGGCCCTTCCGGATCTGGAAAGACGACATTCCTGCGTTGCTTGAACATACTTGAAGTTCCGTCAGAAGGCGCGATTACAATCGACGAACAAACGGTGGACTTCTCCAAGTCTGTCCCGAAAAAGCAAGTGAATGCTTTTCGTAAACAGTCCGCCATGGTGTTCCAGCATTATAATTTATTCCCCCACATGACGGCACTTGAAAATGTCATGGAAGGACCAGTCACCGTGCAAGGCATCGATAAAGCGGAGGCGCGTAAAAAAGCGCAAGCGCTTTTGGAGAAAGTTGGCCTCGCTGATAAAGCGAATGAGTATCCGTTCCAATTGTCAGGCGGACAGCAACAGCGCGTCGGCATTGCCCGCGCGCTCGCGCTCGAACCGAAAGTGATGCTTTTCGACGAACCAACTTCAGCGCTTGATCCTGAACTGGTTGGCGAAGTCCTGCAAGTGATGAAAGACTTGGCCGCTGAAGGCATGACAATGGTCGTTGTCACTCATGAAATGCGCTTTGCGCGCGGCGTGGCTGATGAGGTGTTGTTCATGGACGGCGGCGTCATCGTTGAACGCGGTACACCAGAAGCGATTTTCAGCCATCCGAAAGAAGCACGAACGCAACAATTTCTTAATTTGATTTCAAATACAGATGCGATTTGATAGCGCTGCCCTCATTGGGTGGCGTTTTTATATGAATAAGTATTCTTTATTATTTATTTTTATACTATTTTATTTGAATTTATCAGCTTTTGAGCAGTATACTGAAACTATCTGTTTTAGAGGAGTGGCTGTATGAAGACTGAGATTTACGAAGCGCTTGACGCGTTACAAGAAGAAATGATTGCTACGAGGCGCCATTTGCATATGCATCCGGAACTGTCTCATCAAGAAGTGGAGACGCCTGAATTTATTGCCAAACAGCTCGAAGCAATTGGTGTCGAGGTGCGTCGTGGCGTCGGCGGACGTGGGGTTGTCGGGACGATTCGCGGCGGCAAGCCTGGCAAGACAATCGCCTTCCGCGCTGATTTTGACGCGTTGCCGATTGCTGATCAAAAAAATGTTGCGTATAAATCGACAGTTCCTGGCGTGATGCATGCTTGCGGTCACGACGGGCATACTTCTGCCTTGCTTGGATTTGCAAAAGCGATGGTCGCTCGTAAACATGAACTGTCCGGCACTATTGTGCTGATCCATCAATTCGGCGAAGAAGTGCCTCCGGGCGGCTCACGCGCGATGATTGCGGATGGCTGTTTGGACGACGTCGACATCGTTTTCGGCGCACATGTTCAAAGCAGCATGGAACATGGCAAGGTTTTCGTCCGCGACGGTTTTTTGCAAGCCGCCGAAGATACATTTAAAATTGTCATTCGCGGCTCAGGCAGCCACGGCGCAGAGCCGCATCTGGGCGTCGATCCGATCCTTGCTGCGAGCCACGTGATGATCGCCTTGCAATCCATCGTCAGCCGCAATGCTGACCCGCTGCAAGAGCTTGTAGTAACCGTTGGCAAGTTCCATGCAGGTGAAGCGGATAATGTCATTCCGAGTGAAGCTGTTCTTGAAGGCACCATCCGTGTGTTCAATCCTGAACTGCGGCAACTTGCCCGGGAGCGTTTAACTTCGATAGCAGAAAATGTGTCTCGTGCAATGGGCGCAGCGGCTGAAGTGGTGATTGAAGCTGGTTACGACTCTCTATGGAATCACGCTGCACCGATGGATATGGTGCGTCGCGCTGCCTGCAAAGTTTATGGTGAAGAATCGGTCATTGAGATTGGTCCGATCATGCCTGTCGAAGATTTCGCTTATTACACACAAAAAGTGCCAGGCACTTTTTTCTTTGTTGGCGCGAAGATGGCGAACGAGATGCTCGCTTATCCGCATCATCACGAAAGCTTCGATTTTAATGAAGAAGCGATGCTTATCACAGCAAAAGTATTTGCAGCGACTTATTTTGAAGCGCAAGAGTCATAAAAGACGTAAAGTCTGTGCCTGTTTCAACGCCAGAAGCGTATTTATTGATTAACCGAGCGTATTTCAACTTTTATAGAGCGTATTTTCACTTTACTAAAGCGTATTTCAACTTCTATAGAGCGTATTTCATCATCCCATTAAAAAAACCCGCCAAATGGCGGGTTTTTCACATTTTAATTAATAACACCAAGTTCTTTGCCGACTTTTTCATAAGTGGCGATGGCGTCGTCGAGCATTTGTTTTGTATGTGCCGCTGTAGGCATATTGCGTACGCGTCCCGTCCCTTTAGGAACAGTTGGGAAAACGATTGATTTGGCGTAAACGCCTTCTTCAAACAGACGTTTCGAAAATTGCTGTGTCAATTTCTCGTCGCCGATGATGCACGGAGTGATTGGCGTTTCTGAGTCGCCGATATCAAAGCCGAGTTCTTTCAAGCCTTTTTTCAAGTAATCGCCGTTGTCCCATAGCTTGTCATGCAATTCTGTAGAATCCATGATCATTTGCAGAGCGCCGATGATAGCTGCTGTATCGCCTGGTGGCACAGCTGTTGAGAACAAGAATGGGCGAGCGCGTACTTTCAACCAATCGATGAGGTTCTGCTTACCGGCTACATAACCGCCGACAACGCCGACCGCTTTCGACAATGTTCCCATTTGCAGATCCACTTCTTTTTCAAGACCGAAATGCTTCACGGTGCCTTTTCCTTTGCCGGTAACACCTGAACCGTGTGCGTCGTCGACATACGTGATCAAGTCGAATTCTTTTGCGATTTCCACAATCTCAGGAAGTTTCGCGATGTCGCCGTCCATTGAGAACACGCCATCTGTGATGACCATGACTTTATTGTACAAGCCGGATTCTGTCGCTTCTTTCGCTTTTTGGCGAAGATCGTCCATATCCGAATGCTTGAATGCGATGATTTTAGCACGCGATAAGCGGCAGCCATCAATGATTGACGCGTGGTTCAGCTGATCGGAAAGAATCGCGTCGTTCTTGTCCATCACACCTGAAATGGCTGCCATATTGCAGTTAAAGCCGGATTGGAATGAAATCGCCGCTTCTGTTCCTTTGAACTCAGCCAACTTTTCTTCCAATTTCACGTGGATGTCGAGCGTGCCGTTGATCGTGCGGACTGCACCAGCTCCAACTCCGTATTTATCAATCGCGTCTTTTGCCAGCTTCTTCAAGTCTTCATTTGTTGCAAGACCTAAATAGTTGTTAGAAGACAGGTTGATCAAATCTTTGCCGCGAACTTTGATGATCGAACCATTCGGCCCTTCAACCGGATCGATTTCGTTGTATAATCCCTGTTCTTTTAACTCATTCAGGTTTTCATTTAAAAATGCATCCAATTTTTTTGACAATGCTCTCTTCCTTCCATCGGGTAATTTTTCTCTTGTTCATCATACCGCAATTGGAGGCAAAAGAAAAAGCGGACCGCGGTCCGCTTGGTTCTTACTTCTTGCCTTTTGCTTTGCCTTTATTCGATTTGTACAGAACTTCGTACGTGAATTCCTGCGCTGCTTTTTGATCCGGTGTTGCTGCGTACGTCGTGATCATTTTCACATTTCCTTCACGCAGCACTTGCTGAAGATCCAATGCTTCTGTTTCAGTTACATTGAATGGATCAACATGGAATACACGTTGTTTGCCATTTTTCTTCGTTTGGATGAATGTCGTCGTGAAGTCGACATAGTCGCCTTTCAATTGGCCAAGTGACTGGAATTGCTCTGTCGACGTTCCATCAGCCGAGAAATCGCCTACTTGAATATTTTTCACGAACCATCCTGCATCGTTATAGCCCCAGTCCGTCATATTGCGGAATGAAACCAATACTTCTTGCCCTGCATATGCCGACAGGTCGAATGTTTCAGTGGACCAATCCCGTTTGTGGCCGGTAAAGCCAGGCAGGTTCGCTTTAATCGTTGGGTGGCCTTCTTCTACTACATCACTGCGCGTGTTTTCATTTGCCAACGACGTCCAAGTTTCACCGTTATCTGTTGACACTTGAACAGCTGCAAAGTCCCACTCCTCTTCAATGTCGTAATAATGGTCGAACGTCAATGTCGCGTTATCCGTTGGCACAGTTGCATTGAAGATTAACGCTTGGTCTGCTTCATCGCCATTATTTGCATGCAAGACTTGTTCGTTTGCATCTAATGGATTGGCTACAGTTTTCCATTGCAACGGTAGGAAGTCGACGCCGTCAAACTTCATGCCACGGACGGTGCGATCAAAATTGAATTCTTTAAAGTCGCCGCCCCATGCTGGAACGCCTTCTTTTTCAAACGTTTTCGCTTTTTCAAAATCGACAGTTTTGCCGCGTACTGCTCCGTCTTTGCCAACTGGCAGATTGCGAAGATCGATACTGTCGATATTGTAATCGCTGCTTACTTCAGAATTGTCCAACGTCAAAGCTGTCACGAAATCTTGATACACTTCGGTGAATGTTTTATCTGAACCAAAGTCTTTCAACACTTCGTTAACGCTTGTCATGCCTTGACTATCGCCTTCAACTGCCAATGCGCGGATGAATTCTTTGCCGAATTTATCGTACATATACAATGTGAACAGATAGACTTGCCCGTAATCTGCAATCGTTTCTGGTCCTGTTGAAGCTGTTCCGTGCTCATCCCAGTTGACAAGCGAGTTTTCCGGATGATCTAAGAAGAAATTGATCGACCCTGCACCGTGGCCATAACCGCCAAGGTACTCAGAGAATGTTGACATCCCTTCGTTCAACCAAGATTCTTCTGCTCCATCATTATCCGCTTGGATCAAATGCTGCAATTCATGGATCGTTGTCCCGAAAAATGTATCTTCCAAGCGTGTTTCCCACGAATTCGTGTCGATTGTAACGATGTTGCGGTCTGTATAATTTTCAAGCGTCTGCCAGAAAAATCCGGCTACGAAGAATGGATAGGAAGGGTCGTTCCAGCCTTCGTCTTGTATGTTGTCGACAAGCATGATGATTTTGTCCGATCCTTCGTAATACCCCTCAGGAAGTCCTACAATACCTGGTAGAGGTGAATTGGAACCGTCTAAGGACTCAGGTGTGCCGAAGAATTCTGTAGCCACTGGATAGATATTGCTATCGAATTCATCGCGCAATTTATCAACTTGCTCCTGTGTTACGACATCTGCCGGCTTTGGATTGTTAGGACCGTATGCCAAATCTTCAGCTACCCAAATTTCTACATTATCGCCCACACTCCGAAGTGTGAAATCCTTGAATGATAGATTGCGATTTAGGAACTTCTTCGTTCCTCCGTCATAAGTGAACGTGCTATCAGCAGCTGACTCATCGCTGCCAGTCGCTTCATCATTCAGCGCACCTGCTTGTGCTTTGATTTTTTGATCTGCTTCTTTTTTAAATTCAGGACTTGATGACAACTGGTCTAATTGTCCATCAATATCAATTTTATCCCCGTATCTTGCTTCATTCCAATCGACTGTTGATGGAACCGCTTCTACTGGTGCCGCTGTCGCGATTGGAGCAATTAATGAAAGTGTTAATGCACTAGCTGAAATGACTGATGCCCATTTACTCATTTTCATGATTTTCCTCCTATTAATTATCAGAATTTTATCACTCCTTAAAGCTTAGCATGTTAGATTATTCAGAAAAATAAGTCAAACTGTTTATTTCGTAAGTCGAAATTTGAGCCCTTAAAAACTATTATCTTTTTTAATTTTTCAACATAATTGATAATCGTATTAAATTATTGATAAAAAATATAAAAAAACCGCCTCGAGGGCGGTTTTTCAACTTACTGCAAAGCTTGCGTTAAGTCTTCAATTAAATCTTCTACATCTTCGATTCCAACTGAAATGCGCACCAATCCATCGACGATGCCAAGTTCTGCGCGGCGTTCGGCGGGAATTGAAGCATGCGTCATTTGTGCGGGCACGGATATTAAGCTTTCCACAGCTCCCAAGCTCTCAGCAAGCGTAAAGTATTTCAACTTCGAAAGCAGTTCTCCCGCTTTTTCACGGCTGCCAACGTCAAATGAAATCATGCCGCCAAAGCCAGTCGCTTGTTTTTTGATTAATTCATGGCCGCTATGGGATGGGAGTCCGGGGTAAATGACTTTCCCGACCGCTTCGTTGCCTTCAAGAAACTCAGCAATTTTCTGAGCGTTTCCGCCGGTTTCTTCCATTCGGATGCCCAATGTTTTCAACCCTCGAATCAAGAGCCACGAATCCTGCGGTCCTAAAATCGCACCGATGGAGTTCTGAACAAAATGCATCTCTTTAGCAAGCTCTGCTGTGTTCACAACAACCAGTCCGGCGACAACGTCACTGTGACCACCGATGTATTTCGTTGCGCTGTGAAGCACGATATCTGCCCCTAGCTTTATTGGATTTTGCAAGTATGGCGTCATAAATGTATTATCGACGATCGTCAGCAAATCTTTTGATTTCGCAAAAGCGGATACGGCTTCGATGTCGGTCACTTTCAATAACGGATTTGTCGGCGTCTCGATGAAAATCGCTTTCGTGTTGTCTTGTACGGCTGCTTTTACTGCCTCTAAATCACCTGTGTCGACGAAAGTGAATTCAAGGCCAAAGCGGTTAAGGACTTTATTGACCACCCGGTAAGTGCCGCCGTACACATCATCAGTCAGAATGACGTGATCGCCCGCAGAAAACAACATCATGACAGAAGAAATAGCTGCCATGCCTGATCCGAAGGCAAAGCCAGCGTGACCAAATTCCACATCTGCAATCAATTCTTCAAGTGCATGACGCGTCGGATTGCCGGTGCGTGAATACTCGTAGCCTTTAAATTTCCCGACAGCTTCTTGTTTGTATGTGCTTACCTGATAAATCGGTGTAGATACTGCGCCTGTTGCTTCGTCTCCAAAAATACCGCCGTGAATCAATCTCGTTTTCGGTTTCATTAATTTTCCTCCTCAAAAGTTGTTTCGTATATATTCTGGCTCATGTACCGTTCACTTGAATCTGCAAATACTGTGACAATATGGCTTCCGGACTTGGCTATAGCAGCTTCTTTTAAAGCGGCTTGAAAAGCGGCTCCTGAAGAACTGCCGACCAAAAGCCCTTCCTTTTGCGCCAATTCTTTCACAGCTGCAAATGCATCACGGTCCGTAATCGTATGAATCGCGTTAAAGAAAGTTGAATCCATATAATCCGGCAAAAACTCCATGCCGATGCCTTCCGTCAAATGCGGTCCTGATTCTCCTTGAAGAATCGAGCCTTCCGGTTCCACAATAACGGTTTTGATGTGTTCATTTTGCGCTTTCAAAAAACGCGACGTCCCCATGAAAGTACCGCCAGAACCAGCTCCGGCCACAAACACATCGATCGCCCCATCAAGCGCTTCCCATAATTCCGGACCCAAAGTATGTACATAAGTTTCCGGGTTTGCCGGATTGGAAAATTGCGAAGGCGAAAAGGCGCCTAGCTCTTTTACGAGTTGTTCCGCTTTTGCGATTGCGCCTTTGATGCCTTCAGCAGTCGGCGTATTGATGACTTCCGCTCCAAGCGCTCTCATCAAGCCTTGTTTCTCCTGGCTGAATTTTTCCGGTACAACAAATTTCACTTGGTAGCCTTTGCCGATGGCGGCAATGGCTAGGCCGATGCCCGTATTTCCGGCAGTCGGTTCGATGATCGTACCGCCTGGCTGCAACAAGCCGCGCTCTTCCGCATCTTTGATCAAAGAAACACCCAGACGATCTTTGACGCTGCCGCCTGGGTTGAAGTATTCAAGTTTGGCAAAAATCCGGCAGTTGTTTGGAATTTCGGCGCGTGTCAATTCCATTAAAGGCGTATTGCCGATCAATTGCTGTATATTGGACGCAAAATTCATGTCGATTCCCCTTACACTGTTTCTTCGGCGAACACTTGACGCCATTCATCTTTTTTCGCCAGCATTTCACGCGCCAATTCTTTCGCGCCTTCTAAGCTATGACTTGCTGCCCAACCGCATTGGACCTCGTTGCACGCAGGCACTTCATCCGCTTCGATCACATCTTTCAACGTGTTTTCTAGAATAGTCAAAATGTCATCGAAATCATCATGGTTGATTACTGACAAATAAAATCCGGTTTGGCAGCCCATCGGTCCGATATCGATAATCTGGTCCGAATGGTTGCGGCTATGCTCCGCCATCATGTGCTCCAACGAATGCAAGCCGGGCATGTCCATATGTTCTTTGTTCGGCTGTTTGAAGCGGATATCGTATTTACGGATGACATCGCCATTCGCTCCTGTTTTTTCCCCTGCTAAACGCACATAGGGTGCCACTACTTTTGTATGGTCCAAGTTAAAGCTTTCAACGTTCATCTTTTTCATGAGATCGTCTCCTTTGGGTTTTTGAATCAAGATTAAAATAACTTTACTAATCGCCGTTATTGATTAACGATGATCTATGCTTTCTTTGTCGCGTCAATCAACCAAACGTATTTATTCAGCTGCGTAAATTCTACCGTGAAACCTGCCGCTTCAATTAATTCTCTGAGCACCGGTAAAGTTGTGTAATGCTCACGCTGCAAATCCTCTACTAGATTAGAATAAGCGCGGGATTGTTCAAATTCAATGATTTGCTCTTTAATTTCAGAAGATTGGAACAGAGTGTCAGCAAATACGACTTTACCACCCACCGGCAATAATTGTGCATATAATTTAAACGCCTGAGCTTTTTCGTCATCCGTCAGATGGTGAAAGGCATAAGAACTTGTAAAAGATTTAACTTCTGTAGGCAGCGGAAAATCCAAAAAGTCCCCGTCGTGCAATGCCAGTTCCGGCAGTTTCACAGCAGTGGCTTCACGCATCGCAGCGTTCGGTTCAATGCCGGTCACATGCATGCCATGCTCCAGCAATTTTTTCGTTAAATTGCCCGTTCCGACACCAAATTCAACAACTGGACTGATCGCCAAATTTGCCGTAGCTCGCAAAATACCGTCGTAATGTTTGAAGACGTCTTCGTATTCTTTATCGTTTCCCTCAACTGATTCGTCATACGTGTGTACCCATTCATCGAAAATTTCTACGAACTCACGCCCCATATATAAACCCCTTTAGATTTTAGTTTTTTCTTGTAGCGGAGATTGGTATTTAGTATAATCATTATAATACCAATTGAATTACTTGGTTTTATTTATAACATAAAAAATACAGGGATTCAACTTCCCTGCATTTTCGTTTTAAACTTTTAAGATAGGGGGAACGTCCGCCCCTTTTTCGATAATTTTTTTCAAGAGCCGTTCGAATTGCGGCAGTGAAATTTGTACAATTTTACCGGTGAACAAAGCGACGGCGATCGTGCCTATGCCGACAGGACCACCAAGCATCCACCCGATAAGCGCAACCGAGACTTCCATAGCCATTCGGACAACGCTGATGCTTAGCCCCGTTTTATCTACCAGCAATAACATCAAACTGTCCCGCGGTCCCGCACCCATGCGAGGTGATACATAAAGTCCGACGCCATAGCCGCCGATAAACAGACCGACGATAAACATGGCGATTTGGGCTCCAAGCGTTTCGACATCTGGCAATAACCAGTAAAAGAAGTCGATAAATATACCGATCAACAGCATATTCAAAAACGTACCGATTTGTGGAATTGCACGCGTGAATACTACCGTGATGGCGATAACAGCAAAGCCGACCAGAATCGCCCACGTGCCGATCGTCAGTCCAAAATTCTTAAACAATCCGACGTTCAACACGTCCCACGGCCCTATGCCCAACCGATCCGCTTTGATAATCATCGTAAATCCAAATGCCAAAACTATCAGTCCGCTAATAAAAAATAGCCAGCGGTAAAAAAATGCACGTCCCATTCATATCCTTCTTTCTTTTTGCAAAGTGAGAGCCCATCCATTCAATCATGGATGGGCCTTTTCAGCCTGCCGCTGTTACATCGGCGTAACGGCCGTTCATGGTTTTCAATAAGTCATTTGGTGCTAGCTTCAATTGCATGCCGATTTTGCCTGCGGAAACGATGATTTCTTCCAAGCTTTCCGCTTGTGTGGCAAGGAATGAAGGAAATTGCTTTTTCATGCCGAGCGGAGAGCAGCCACCGCGGATATAGCCGGTCAACGTGAGAATCTCTTTTACCGGCACCATTTCGATTTTCTTCTCGCCAGCAGCTTTTGCAGCGGCTTTCAAATCCAGTTCTTCTGCAACCGGAATGATGAAAACGTAATGCTGCTTCGAGCTCCCGACAGCGACGAGCGTTTTATAGACGAGATCAACCGGATAACCGATTTTCCCCGCCACTGAAACGCCGTCGATTTTGCCGTCCTGTGAATCGTATTGAAGAACTTCATGCGCTACATTTTCTTTATCGAGAATGCGCGCCGCGTTGGTTTTCGCGACTTTTTTCGCCATGAACTGCACCTCACATGCCTCTTTTGTCTAAGCATATCATGGAAGCGATCGGAATTTAATCGTTCTGCCCTAATAATTTTTTCAACGCATCCGCCATCGCCGTATTGGCTGGCGCATCGTCTTGCTGATTCAGGAATTTGTTGACGTCTTTTTTATTTGCCTTCGATTGGTTATTGTTGCGGCGCTTCTCGAATGCCGACAATTTCTCCCGATGTCCGCATTTGCAGACGAATATCTTGCCGTCGCCTTCGCCTTGCATTTCCAGCTTTTTGTGGCAGTTCGGGCAACGCGCATTTGTCTGCATCGCCACTTGTTTTTTATACCCGCATTCGCGGTCTTGGCAGACGTTCATCTTGCCGCGCTTGCCGTTGACTTCTAGCAGCGGTTTGCCGCAATCCGGGCACGTTTTTCCCGTGACATTGTCGTGCTTGAATTTCTTGTCGCTTTTCTTGATGTCCGATACCGATTTTTCAGCAAACGCAATCATCTCTTTGACGAAATCGTCTTTTTTCAATTCGCCTTTTGCGATTTTCGTCAGCTGTTGCTCCCAATTGGCTGTCAGCTTCGGTGATTTCAAATCTTCCGGTACAAGCTCAAGCAATTGACGGCCTTTTGATGTGATCGTCAAATCTTTGCCTTTCTTTTCAATTAGGAAGGTGTTAAATAATTTATCGATCACGTCCGCGCGCGTTGCTACGGTTCCGAGTCCACCGGTTTCACCCAGCGTTTGGATCAAGTCCTTCGATTCTCCTGCCATGAACTGCGCAGGATTTTCCATTGCACCAAGCAAGGTTCCTTCATTGAAAAATGCAGGCGGTTTCGTTTTGCCTTCTGTCAGCGAAATGCCTTTGATTTGGAGCTGCTGCCCTTTTTCAAATGGCGGCAGCGTGGTATCGCCGCTTTCCTCGTCGCTTGAATACACGCGTTTCCAGCCTTCATTGCGAATCGTATTGCCTTTTGTTTGGAACGTTTCGCCACCCGCTTCGATTTTCACCGTCGTTTGGTCGTATTCGTACATCGGATAAAAAACGGCAAGAAAGCGCTTGGCGATCATGTCGTATAATTTGTATTCTTTATCAGACAGATTGTGCATTTGCGGCGTTTCTTCCGTCGGGATGATGGCATGGTGATCGCTCACTTTGCTGTCATCGATCACGCCTTTTTGCGGAGCGACCGGCGACTTCAGGATTGTCGACGCAAATGCGCGGTAAGGTCCCGTCTGCACCGCTTTGATGCGGTCTTTCAACGTGTCTTTCATATCCGATGTCAAATGCTTCGAATCCGTCCGCGGATACGTGACAATTTTATAACGCTCGTATAAATTCTGCAGCGTGTTCAATGTTTCTTTCGCTGACCAGCTGTAGCGCTTATAGGCTTCTTTCTGCAATTCCGTCAAATCGAATAAAGCCGGCGCCGGTTGTTTTTTCGGCGTCACTTTAACTTCCGTGACGGTTCCTTCATGCGTGTTATCAAGCTTTTTGAACAATCCTTCGATTTTGTCTTTATCGAACGATTGTGGCGACTTACCGTCCGTCCATGTAAAGGCGGCTTGCTCAGTCACGGCCTGCAACCCGTAATACGGCTTCGGCTGGAAACTGCGGATTTGCCGTTCGCGTTCAGCGATCATCGCAAGCGTCGGCGTTTGCACGCGGCCTGTCGACAATTGCGCATTGTATTTCACGGTCAATGCGCGCGTCGCGTTTATGCCGACCACCCAGTCAGCTTCTGCTCGCGCAACCGCTGCCTGGAACAAGTTCTCGTAAGCTCTGCCGTCTTTCAGGTTTTTGAAGCCTTCCGTAATCGCTTTGTCGGTTACAGAAGAAATCCACAAACGTTTGACTGGCTTGTTTGTTTTCGTTTTCTCCAAAATCCAGCGCGCCACAAGCTCGCCTTCACGACCCGCATCAGTCGCTATGATCACTTCATTGACATCGCCTCTCGCCAATTGCGCTTTGACCGCATTAAATTGTTTCATGGATTGTTTGATTGGCACCAATTTGAACGGCTTCGGAATGATGGGCAAATTGTCCATTTTCCATTCCTTGAAGTCGTTATCGTATTGCTCCGGCTGCGCTTGCGTCACCAGATGCCCGAGCGCCCACGTCACGATGTATTGTTTGCCTTCTAAAAAACCGTTGCCTTTTTGAGCACATCCCAGCACGCGTGCAATATCGCGCGCCACCGATGGCTTTTCTGCAAGAATTACTGATTTCATTGTGCTGTCACCCTCATTTCTCTAGCGTATAGTATAACATCTTCCGGTTTGGCTGGCTTTTGTTGGGGGTTGTGAACGGTGAGAAGCATATTTTATGGATTACAGGGCGTATTTCATTCGTAATAGAGCGTATTTATTCGATTACAGAGCGTATTTCTCCTTTTATAAAGCGTATTCGAATTATCAATAAATTCTATTGAAATCTATTTCTGCAAAAGGTATAGTATGTTCAATTCATACGAAAGGAATGATGTATTTGCTTATAATTGAACGACATCGCCCTCACAGGCTCTTATACCAAGAAGCTTTGCTCGCGCGCACTTCACCTACACACCCAAACTACCTTCTTTTGAAAGAGAAAATTCGCAGGCGTTCTGCAGGTTTTGCCGGTGAAGTTCAATTTGACAGAGTCTGCGCAGAATACCGATTGGGCACGCATTTCAACATGATTCCTGATTTCAAAATGCCTGGTTATCAAATTGATGCCATTTGCATCTTCCCGTCATTTATTCTCATCGTCGAAGTGAAAAACATTAGTGGCTCTATCCATATGGATGGCGACAAAAGGCAATTTTCTCGCACATTGCATGGCATTACAACAGGCATGAATAATCCTGATGACCAGCTTTATCGGCATGAAAAGCTGATTCGAAAGATGATTGGCAGCCATATACCGATTATCGGCATCGCTGTTTTTGCAAATCCCTCTGCCGTAGTGGAAGTTAAAAATATCAAGCGCCATGTCATCCACCTCTCTGGCCTGCCTTATTTATTGGATGAATTGGTCGCCCTTTACCGGACAGCTCCTAAAATCGATATCGACAAATACACCGAAAAAATTGTTGCGTTGCAGCCCCCCATGCAACCTCCTATTCCACCAGCCATTCCTTATCCTCTTCTAGAAGGTGTCTTCTGCCCCCACTGCCCTTCAACGAAAATGAATTATTCCCGTAATTATTGGCGTTGCACTCGCTGCAATAAAAAACAGCTTGATGCACATCTTTTTTCCTTGCAAGAGTACCGGTTGCTCATTGGTCCTACTATTTCCAATTGTGAATTCCGCAAATACACCAATATGCAGTCGCGTACGAATGCATGGATCATTTTACGTAGATGTGCATTTCAAACAATTGGAAATAAAAAAAGCTTACGCTATGTGATTCCTGCAATGGATCTTCGAAAAGGCTTGAACTAGATCTAAAAGCGTATTTCTGACATTACAGAGCGTATCCTATCTGTTATAGAGCGTATTTTCATCGTAATGGAGCGTATTTTTTCCGTTATGGAGCACATTCACAAAATCACAAACAAAAAACCTCCCGCGGGAGGTTTTTTCTTATTGCCTATGGATTATCGATCGTTTCCTTCGATAAATGCGTACTCATCTTTGCGTATTCAGTGAACACGCGCGCCAACTCGCGCAGGCGGTCGTGAACATCCTCGTTTACAATCGAGTTCGTTTCATCGAAATGGCTGGTGTGTGTGTACACGTAATTCGGCGTCACGAGGCAGCGGAAATAATCGAGTATCGGCTTCAATTGGTTCTCGATGACCAAATGATGTTGATACGTGCCGCCGTTTGCGACAATCGATACCGGCTTGTAGCGCATCGTGCGCGGATGCAGCATGTCGAAAGCGTTTTTCAGCACGCCCGGAATCGAGCCCTGGAAAATTGGCGTCGCGATAATATAGCCATCCGCTTCTTCAAAACGGCGTACCATCTCGCGCATGTCTTCATTGTAATCGCCAAGGGGACGCCCATCGACAAATTGATGTTCGAAATCGCTGAGATTCAGGATTTCCAACGTCAATTCAGGGTTGGCTTCCTCAATGTACAATTTTACTTGTTCCAGGATTGCCCCTGTTTTTCTTCCAATGATCGTACCGTCCACTAACAAAATTTTCATGGTTAAATCCTCCTCAAATCCGCATATGACAGGCGGCCAAGCCGCCCTTTCAAAAGTAATTCATCAATCGTTCTTACTTCATGATAGCAAACCCGGTTTCATTATACGCATTTAAAAACTTACTTCTATCTGATTTCATTCTTTAGACTGAGATTCGCTCCGGTTGCGGTTCGACTCCAATTTGTCTTTGACACGCTTTTCTTGATGCTGCGGTGGAGCAAAGCTGACGAGCGTATCGCCTTCTTTCGGCTCGAGTTCAGAATCCACGATTATGAATTCCAGTTTTCCTTGTGCGCGTTTGATGAACAATGGAATCGTCCCTTCAATCGATTGCGCGAGGAATTCCTCATACGTATACTGTTCCGTGATTTGCGTCTTGCGCATGGTATAGCCTTGTTCGGTTTTCCAATCCAGTTCGTGGATATTCCATTTTTCGCCGAACAGCGTGCGGCCGCTCAGTGAAGCATGGAAATCATCCGGATCTCCCGTATGGATGGCGGTTTGATACAAATTCGACCGGCCCATTTCAGGAACAAAGTTATTCACGACAAGTGCATTATAAGAGTCTGTCTCGGTTGCCAAAATCATCATTTCATAAGGCGTTAAATCGACTTCGTAATCGGTATGTTCCGACAAAATATCGCCTGTGAAACTTGGCAAGTCTGCTTGGCGAGCTAGCTGCAAACGGCCCCAGGATGAATCCATGATCAACACTTTTTGGTCCATTTCCTTTAGCACTTTGCCGAGTCTTGCCGTAAATCGACCGCCCCCGACAATAAGTACGCCCGGAGATTCCGATGAGGCAAGCCCCAATTTGCGCCCAAGCCAGCCAATTGTGAAGCCGTGGGCAACTACGGTGGAGAACACTAACGCAAACGTCAGCGTCGTCAATAGTTCCGCATCTTCAAATCCGGCATCCAATAAGACGGTAGCGAAATAACTCGAAACGGTCAGCGCCACAATACCGCGCGGTGCAATCCAACCGATCAACGTCTTCTCTTGCCACGTCAAGTCGGTGCCGATGGTCGATATCCAAATGGACAACGGACGCACGATGAACAGCGTCGTCAAGACGAATGCCACGATGCGCCAATTAAAGATTTCCATTAATAAATCCAAACTAAGTGACGCCGTCAGCATGACGAAAATACTCGAAATGAGCAGCACCGAAATGTTTTCCTTGAAATGGCGCATGTCATTAATAGAAGTAATGTTCATGTTCGCCATCATCATCCCCATCGCCGTAACGGCAAGTAACCCGGTTTCGTGCATGATCATATCTGATACGACGAATGTCAGCAACACCACACCAAAAACCATCGGTGATTTCAGGAATTCAGGCACTTGCCCTTTCTCGAACATGCGTCCCATGGCGAATCCGGCACCCGCGCCTAGAAGTATGGCGAATAACGATGCCAAGAAAAACAGGCCAAACGCTCCGGCGGATTCAGCGCCTATCGCAAACAACACAAATTGGAAAGCGAATAGCGCAAGCAATGCGCCGAACGGATCGACAATGATGCCTTCCCATTTCAAAATGGTGGCAGGACGCGCATTTAACTTGGCTTGTCTGAGCATCGGTAAGATAACCGTCGGCCCCGTAACGATGAACAAGCCCCCGATTACAAATGCGACCGCCCACGACAATCCTGCCATATAATGCGTGGCAAGCGACCCCGCAAACCACGCGATCAACGCACCGATGGTTACAATTCTTGCCACCGGCTTGCTGAATCCTCTTATTTCTTTAAAGTTTAAATTCAAGCTTCCTTCAAACAAAATAATGGCTACAGCTAATGAAATAAAGGGATCGAATAAGTCGCCAAAACTTGTAGCCGGGCTGATGATGCCAAGCAGCGGACCTGCTAAGAGGCCGGCAATAGACATCAAAACGATTGCAGGCAATTGAAGGCGCCATGCAATCCATTGGGAGAACACTCCTAGAAAAATGATTAACATTAAGTCGAACAGTAAATTATCAATAGCCAGCGGCCCCCTTTCCTCACGTATTGCCTATTATATCGGTTATACCCTAATTTTTGAAACGACAAGCCCAATGCTTAACGATTTAAATTTTGTGGATTTGTGATACAATAAGGAAAAACTAAGGGTGGATTTCTTTGACTAGGGATGAATTGGAATATGCAATCGCTGAATTGAAAATGGATTATGTGCGTCATCAAGGCGACATTGAGAAATTGGAGACGACCGGACATCACCGAATGGTGGAAAAGGCCGAAGAGCGTTTAGCGAAAATGGAACAAAACCTTGCGGAATTGAACAAACAACTCGCGGAAATGTAGACCGCGATTTTTTTTTGACATCTTTTATGCCGGTGCCTTTGCCAAGCGCCTCGCCTGTTTGGGCGCAATTGGATTTTCATGGCACACAAGCAATCACATAGACAAGAAGCACTTTATTAGGATTGAAAAAATGGAGGAATTTATTAAATGGCTTTATTAACAGTAGAAAACCTTAGTCACACATTCGGTGACCGTACTTTGTTCAACGATGTGTCGTTCCGTCTGGTGGAAGGCGAACACGTCGGCCTTGTTGGCGCAAATGGCGTCGGCAAATCGACCATGATGAATATTTTGACCGGGAAAATCATCCACGATGATGGCCGTGTTGAATGGCAGCCGAAAACGCATTACGGCTATTTGGATCAGCATACGCAATTGACGCCAGGGCGTTCAATTCGCGAAACGATGCAAGATGCGTTCAAACCGTTGTACATCAAAGAAGCGGAATTGAACGAGATTGCCATGAAAATGGGCGATGCAGATGCTGACCTTGACGCATTACTTGAAGAAATGGCTGAAGTACAAGATGCCTTGGATGCTGGAGATTTTTATACGCTTGACGTGAAGATTGAAGAAATCGCACGTGGACTCGGGCTTGATGCAATCGGCCTCGAACGCAACGTTGAAGCACTTTCCGGCGGACAGCGCACAAAATTACTTTTGGCGAAATTGCTTTTGGAAAAACCGAAAGTCCTTTTGCTCGATGAGCCTACCAACTATTTGGACGAAGAGCATATTCAATGGCTCGTCAATTATTTGAAAAACTATCCGCATGCCTTTTTATTGATTTCGCATGATACGGAATTTATGAGCAGTGTCACAGACGTTATTTTCCACTTGGAATTCTCACGCCTGTCACGTTATACAGCTTCTTATGAGAAATTTATCGAACTTGCAGAGCTTGCTAAAAAACAACATTTGGATGCTTATGAAAAACAATCCGAGATGATTAAGAAAACCGAGACGTTCATCGCTAAAAACAAAGCGCGTGCTTCATCTGCTGGTCGTGCAAAATCACGCCAGAAGCAATTGGACCGCATTGATCGCATTGACAAACCGGAAGTTGCTGCAAAGCCGCAATTCTCGTTTAAAGAAACACGCAGCCCGAGCCGTTATGTTGTTGAAGCGGAAGCTTTATCGATTGGCTACGACAAAGCGCTATTGCCGCCGTTGACGTTCATGATTGAACGCGGCGAGAAGATCGCATTGGTCGGCATGAACGGCGTTGGTAAATCGACATTATTGAAAACAATGCTTGGCAAAATCAAACCGCTTGATGGGGATGTCATCCGCGGCGAATACTTGACGCCAAGTTATTTTGAACAAGAAGTAAAAGCGCCGACGCATACCCCACTTGATGAGATTTGGTCTGCTTACCCTAGCATGGAGCAAGGACAAGTTCGTGGCGCTTTAGCGCGCACTGGCTTGAAGAACGAGCATATTTCCCGCTCGATGACGCAATTGAGTGGCGGCGAGCAAGCGAAAGTCCGCTTGTGCAAACTGATGATGGAAGAAAGCAATTGGCTGATTTTCGATGAACCGACAAATCACTTGGACATCGATGCCAAAGCTGAATTGAAACGTGCGATGCAAGCTTATAAAGGTACGATTGTTCTTGTAAGCCATGAACCTGAATTCTACGAAGGATTGGCAACGAAAGTCTGGAATGTAGAAGAATGGATCGACGCTGGGAAACAATCGCTATAATAGTAAATCCAAAAGAGGACCATCGAGAAACTAATTCTCGATGGCCCTCTTTTTGGTTCTCCGTCAAATGTTGGGGTGAGGTGAATTGACTTCACCCTTAACCAACGTGAACTCCAATATTCTTGTACTTGTGTATCAATAGTATCTTGGCGCGGGCTCGTTCGAAATTCTGAAAGCCGAACGCGTTGCGTTT
>JBFEIJ010000022.1:0-33668 GCA_041553775.1 Planococcus sp. (in: firmicutes) | reverse complement strand
TTACTGACATGTGTGTTTCCTCCTGATAGGTTAGTTTTGTCCCTCCGCATTTTTCTTCTCTGATCCGTTACTTTTTCAAGCACCTGCGAATCAAATCGAAATGCGTGTGTATTTAACACCATTTGAAATTATAGCACGCCCACCTGCCAGCCGCAAGGAGTTTCTCTTACAAATATTTCTGAGCTGATCTATTCTTTTAACTTTTTAGTGAGCAATTGATTTTTTCTTGTTAGACTTCAATACTTTCCACGTGCGCAGGCGTACGTTTTTTAGCTATGGGCGTTCTGTGTAAGGTATCCTATAAGCGATTAAGAGCTAACTTTACGAGTCAACTCTTCTCGCACAAGATAAATCTTCGAGCGGTTAGCATGCCCATTAACCAAAATAAAAAGATGCCGGAATTAAACCCGGCATCTTCACTCTTGATTAGTTCATTTTTAATTGTTCTAGCTCAGCTAGGAATTTTGTGTTCAATACTTTGATGTATGTCCCTTTCATTCCTAAAGAACGTGATTCGATAACGCCAGCGCTTTCTAGTTTACGAAGCGCGTTTACGATTACTGAACGCGTAATACCTACACGGTCAGCGATTTTTGAAGCGACCAATAGGCCTTCGTTGCCGTCAAGCTCTTCAAAAATGTGTTCGATTGCTTCAAGTTCGCTGTATGAAAGTGAAGAAATCGCCATTTGAACAACAGCTTTGCTGCGTGCTTCTTCTTCAATGCGATCGCCTTTTTCACGAAGGATCTCCATGCCGACTACAGTCGCGCCGTATTCGCCTAAGATCAAATCGTCGTCTTGGAACTGGTCATTCAAACGACCTAAAAGAAGTGTTCCTAAACGTTCGCCGCCGCCGATAATTGGAACTATCGTAGTCAAAGCATTTTCGAACAGTTCGCGCTCTTCTACTGGGAAGATCGTGTGCTCGCTGTTAACGTCCATGTTTGCAGATGTTTCCGTAATGTTTGATAAGTTTTGAGTATACTCGATCGGGAATTGACGCTCTTCAAGCATCCCTTTCATACGTTCGTTTTCAATTTGCTGGTTTACTGCGAAACCTAGCAATTTACCTTTACGGCTTACTACGAACGTGTTGCACTCGATTACTTCGCTCAATGTTTCAGCCATATCCTTAAAGTTTACAGGCTTTCCTGCAGCTGCTTGCAACATCGAGTTGATTTTTCTTGTTTTTTCCAATAAATTCATATAAATGAGCCTCCTACAATTTTCGACAATTTTCGAACGTATTTATTAAATATTCTAAAGGTTTTTACACTTTAATGATACTTATATGCTTCAAATCACAAAATAAATTGTGACAAATCTTTGTTTTTCGCCACATTTTCCAGCTTTTCATTAACGTACTGCGGCGTTATGTCGATCTGGGCAGGCGAAATTTCACTTGCTTCAAAAGATAAATCCTCCAACAACCGTTCCAGAATTGTATGGAGTCTTCGCGCACCTATGTTATCCGTTTCCTGATTCACTTGATAGGCGATTTCCGCAAGTCTGATTATTGACGCATCATTGAAGTGTATCACAACTCCCTCTGTTTCGAGAAGTGCTTTATACTGATTTATTAAAGAATGTTTAGGTTCTGTAAGAATTTTGACAAAATCATCGACTTCGAGCTTCTGTAATTCAACCCGAATCGGGAAGCGTCCCTGCAATTCCGGGATCAAGTCGGATGGCTTCGACATATGGAATGCCCCGGCAGCGACAAACAGCATGTAATCCGTTTTAACCGCTCCGTATTTTGTCGACACGGTCGAACCTTCAACGATCGGCAAAATATCACGCTGCACACCTTCACGCGATACGTCTGCCGACGAACTGTTTTTGCTGGCGATTTTGTCCATTTCATCAATGAAGATAATCCCATTCTGCTCAGAGCGTTCAATGGCTTCTGCTGCAAGTTCTTCGTCGTCGACAAGCTTCGCTGCTTCCTCAGCTGCTAGGATGCGACGCGCTTCTTTTACTTGCACTTTCCGTTTTTTCGTCTTTTTCGGCATTAGCGAGGACAACGCATCTTGCATATTGGCACCCATTTGTTCCATTCCCGAACCTTGGAGGGCATCAAACATCGTCGCCGTATTCTCAGTTACTTCAATTGTAATGACTTGGTCTTCGAGCTTGCCGGCTTTCAGGTCAGCAGCAATTTCTCTTCGCTTGACCCGTACTTCGACTTCCGCGACTGGATCTTCATCTTCCTGCTCCATTTTCTGACCGAAAAGCATTTCCAATGGATTTTGACCTGTGCTCTTTTTCTTCAGCGACGGCGCAAGCAATTTGACGATTCGGTCGTTCGCCGCTTTTTCCGCCTGATCTTTCACAGCTTCAAAGCGTTCTTCTTTGACGATCCGCACTGCTGCTTCCACAAGGTCGCGCACCATCGATTCTACATCACGGCCGACATAGCCGACTTCCGTAAACTTCGTAGCTTCCACTTTCACGAATGGTGCACCCGTCAATTTAGCGATACGCCGTGCAATCTCGGTTTTCCCGACGCCTGTTGGTCCGATCATCAAAATGTTTTTCGGAATCACTTCATCGCGCAACTCATCGTCCAACCGGCTTCTCCGGTATCGATTGCGCAATGCAATCGCAATTGAACGTTTTGCATCTTTCTGGCCGACAATGTAACGGTCCAGGTGTTCAGTTATTTGTCTCGGAGTCAAATCTTGCTGTTTTTTCATTTTGACAGCTCCTCCACTACGATTTGATGGTTTGTATAAACACAGATATCCGCGGCTGTTTCAAGTGCCGACTGCGCAATTTCCGCTGCCGTCATCTGGTCGCCAGCGTATTTTTTCAACGCACGTCCAGCAGCCAACGCATAATTGCCGCCAGAACCGATTGCTAGGATGCCGTCATCCGGTTCAATCACTTCGCCTGTACCTGATACCAATAAAAGCTCATTGCGGTCCATGACGATCAGCATCGCTTCAAGTTGACGCAACATCTTATCGCCTCGCCATTGCTTTGCAAGTTCAACTGCCGAGCGCTGCAAATTGCCGTTGTATTCCGTGAGCTTGCCTTCAAACATCTCGAATAATGTAAATGCATCAGCAACAGACCCTGCGAATCCTGTCAGCACTTTGCCGTCATACAAGCGGCGTACTTTGCGAGCAGTATGCTTCATAACCACTGCATTGCCAAAAGTTACTTGGCCGTCTCCTGACATGGCGCATTCGCCATTATGCTGTACTGCAAATATCGTTGTAGCATGGAATTGCTCCATTTCAAAATCCTCCTCTTTAAGCTCGTGGATGGCTGTTTAAATATGTTTTTCGTAAATGTTCTTTCGTAACATGCGTATAAACTTGAGTTGAACTCAGGTGGCTATGGCCCAGTAATTCTTGAACCGTCCGCATGTCCGCGCCGTTATTCAATAAATGCGTCGCAAACGTATGGCGGATCATATGGGGATAAATCGTTGAATTGACTGAAGCCTTTTTCATGCATTCACTAAGGATATGTCGCACACCTCGATCCGTGAGCACATCCCCTCTGCTATTCACAAACAATCCCTGATGTTCCCGGTTCTTCATCAGTTTAGGACGAATTTCCTCGATATAAAGTTCCAGCGCCTCATGGGCAAATTGACCGTAGGGGATGTAGCGTTCTTTTCGACCTTTCCCCATGACTTTTACAATTTGCATCGTGCGGTCCAAATCTTGCATTCGAATCGATACACATTCACCGACCCGCATTCCTGTTGCATACAGCAATTCAAGCAATGCCATATTGCGCAGCGATAAGTTATCATCGCCTTGCACCGCTCGGAATAAAACCTCTAATTCTTCCTCATAAAAGAATTGAGGCAGCCGCTCCTCTTTTTTCGGATGAAACAAAGAGCGAAATGCCGCTTCACTTAAACCGAATTCACGGCTTCCGTATTTAAAGAACGAGCGAATTGAAGAAATTTTCCGGGATATCGTCGTACGCGATAATTTTTCATCATATAATTTCGTTACATAGTTTCGGGCGTGCAAATACTCGATCGTCGTTAAATCAGACGCACCTTCCCCTTCCAAAAACAGAAAAAAATCCTCCAGATCTTTTTCGTAATGGCGGACGGTGTGTTCCGAATAATTCTTCTCTAATTGAATGTAGGCCATAAAAGATTGAAGCATGTCTCGTTTATCCATCAATGAACCCACCTTTTTTGCAAATACAAAAGCCTCTAAATTATAACAACATTTAGAGGCTTTAATCAATTAAACAGTCACTGTATTCATATAATTTTGAATTGATTCCAACGCACGGTTTGCGTGGCGTTCAGCACGTTCTTGCTTCGACTTGATGCGGACGCCAAGGTCTGGGAACAACCCGAAGTTGACGTTCATCGGTTGGAAGTTTTTGCTGTCCGCTTCGGTGATATAGCGAGCCATGCTTCCTAAAGCCGTCTCTGCCGGCAAGACGATTAACTCTTCATCAAGCGCCAATTTTGCAGCATTGATGCCCGCAAGCAACCCGCTGCCCGCTGATTCAACATAGCCTTCAACGCCAGTCATTTGACCTGCGAAGAAGATGCTTGGGTTTGAGCGCAGCTGATAAGTCGGCTTCAATACAGTTGGCGAGTTGATAAATGTATTTCTGTGCATAACACCGTAGCGCACGATTTCAACATTTTCCAAGCCCGGGATCATTCGCAAGATTTCTTTTTGCGCTCCCCATTTCAAATGCGTTTGGAAGCCCACAATGTTATAAAGCGTGCCGGCTGCGTCGTCTTGACGAAGCTGGACTACCGCATAAGGAATCTTGCCTGTTTTCGGATCTTCAAGACCGACCGGTTTCATCGGACCGAACGTCAAGGTTTTGTCGCCGCGCGCAGCCATTACTTCAACTGGCATACAGCCTTCAAAATAAATCTCTTTTTCGAATTCTTTTAATGGCACGACTTCCGCTTCAACTAAGGCTGTGTGGAAACGCGTAAACTCTTCTTCTGACATTGGGCAGTTGAGATACGCTGCTTCCCCTTTATCGTAGCGGGATTTCAAATACACTTTATCCATATCGATGCTGTCTTTTTCAACGATAGGAGCCGCTGCATCATAGAAATACAAATAGTCTTGGCCAGTCAAGTCACGGATTTTTTCCGCTAATGCCGGCGACGTTAATGGACCCGTAGCAATAATCGTAATGCCTTCAGGAATTTCAGTCACTTCTTCGTTGATCACTTCAACGAGTGGGTGGTTACGCACTTTGTCCGTTACCATGCCGGCAAATTCATGACGGTCAACCGCCAATGCGCCGCCTGCAGGAACAGAAGCTTTATCCGCTGATTCAATGATGACCGAATCCAATTTGCGCATTTCTTCTTTGATGACGCCGACTGCATTCGTTAAGTTATTGGCGCGCAACGAGTTGCTGCATACCAATTCCGCAAATTTATCTGTGTGGTGAGCTGGCGTCTGTTTTACTGGACGCATTTCGTAAAGACGGACATTGACGCCTCGCTTCGCTACTTGCCACGCCGCCTCGCTTCCTGCAAGACCGGCTCCGATGATGTTAACATATTTTGTCATTTTTAAAACACCTCTATTAATTATTGAACTTCTTCTTTGTAATCACAGTTCGTACACGTGATTTGGACGCCTTTTTTCACTTTCTTCTCCACTAGCAGCTCGCTGCATTTTGGACAAGGCCGTTCAATCGGTTTATCCCATGACACAAATTCGCATTCCGGATAGCGGTCGCAACCATAGAAGATCCGACGCTTCTTGCTCTTCCGTTCAACGATTTCGCCTTTTTTACAAGTCGGGCAAGTTACGCCGATATGCTTGACGATGGCTTTTGTATTGCGGCATTCCGGAAAATTACTGCATGCCATGAACTTGCCGTATCGTCCAAGCTTATATACCATCGGTGAACCACAAAGTTCGCAATCTTCACCAGCCGGTTCATCTTTGATCTGCACTTTTTCCATTTCGTTTTCAGCCACTTCAACGTGTTTTGCGAAATCCTGGAAAAATGCATCGATAATTTTACGCCAGTCAATTTCGCCTTCTTCAACACTATCCAAATCGTGTTCCATTTTCGCGGTAAACTCGATATTCAAAATATCCGGGAAAAATTCAAGCACTAGCGAATGAACGATTTCACCAAGTTCTGTTGGAATAAAGCGTTTCGCATCAAGCGCTACATAACCGCGTTTTTGAATCGTGTCTAAAGTTGGTGCATATGTGGATGGACGGCCTATTCCGAGCTCTTCCAGCGTTCGCACAAGGCGAGCTTCAGTAAAGCGTGGAGGCGGCTGTGTGAAATGCTGCTTCGGTTCGATGCCGACAGCTTTTACAATATCACCTTCTGCCATCTCAGGCAAAATATTGTCTTTGTCATCCGTCTGGTCATCCGTTCCTTCAATATAAAGCTTCATGAAACCCGGAAACTTCACTTGCGAACCGTTTGCACGGAATACAGCTTCACCATTTTGCAATTCTGCCATCACCGTATCAAGAACGGCTGGAGACATCTGACTTGCCACAAAACGGTCCCAGATCAATTTGTATAGTCGGTACAAATCACGCGATAAAATACTTTTCAATGATTCTGGTGTACGCATGACACTTGTTGGACGTACTGCTTCGTGAGCATCTTGAGATTTCGATGATTGTTTAGCAGCTGTTGTCTTTGTTGCGTAATCGTTGCCATAATTTTCATTGATGAAATCGAGTGCATCTTTTTTAGCCGTGTCTGAAATACGAGTCGAGTCAGTACGCATATACGTAATCAAACCGGTAATGCCTTCTTTGCCGACTGCGATCCCTTCGTATAATTGTTGGGCGAGCATCATCGTCTTTTTCGCACGGAAATTCAATTTGCGGGCAGCCTCCTGTTGGAGGGATGAAGTTGTAAAAGAAGGGGAAGGATTTCTCTTTCTTTCCTTTTTAACAACGCGGTTTACATTGAAATTGTCGCCTTTGATCGTCGCCATTACAGCTTTGACGTCTTGTTCGTTCTGCAACTTCATCTTTTCTTTCACGTTGCCGTAGAACTGAGCTTCAAATTTCTTTTTCGCTTTTTCGAATTCTCCCGTTATGGACCAGTATTCTTCCGGTTCGAAATTCTTGATTTCGTTTTCCCGGTCGATGATCAAACGCAATGCAACGGATTGTACACGTCCAGCCGACAAGCCTTTTTTGACTTTCTTCCAAAGAAGCGGACTGATGCTATAACCAACTAAACGGTCAAGAATGCGTCGCGCCTGCTGGGCATCCACTAAATCCATATCGATTTTACGGGGATGTTTAAATGATTCCTTAATCGCGTCTTTCGTAATTTCATTGAACACAACGCGGCAATCTGATTCCTGATCAACGCCTAATGCATTCGCTAAATGCCATGCAATTGCTTCCCCTTCGCGATCCGGGTCAGCCGCGAGAAAGACTTTCTTCGCTTTTTTCGCTTCTTTTTTCAAGTCTTGTAAAATTGGTCCTTTTCCCCGAATCGTTATATAACGGGGTTCGTAATTATTTTCAACATCCACACCCATTTGACTTCGGGGCAAATCACGCAGATGGCCGAGCGAAGCCCGGACTTTGTATTTCTTGCCTAAATACCTTTCAATTGTCTTCGCCTTTGCAGGCGACTCAACAATGACCAAAAAATCCGCCATGACTATTCCTCCTCGTAGAGGTTTCTTAAAATTATCTAAAAGAATTACCTGTTGCAAAATGTATAACAGATTTTACCGGATTGCAAGGCTTTTCATTTTACTGAATTATTTTTCACCTCTCAATTGACGATATTCATCCAAAATTTGATAGCCGTTCCATACCGGTTTTGCGCCTTCTGAAAGCAGTTTATGAGGTCCTTCAGACAAGCCCGAAAAAATGTTCCCAGGCACCGCGAAAATGTCTTTTCCGTGGTCAAGCGCATGCTCAATCGTGCTCAGCGTACCGCTTTTCACTTGCGCTTCCGTTACGACGACACCTTGTGACAATCCACTTATAATGCGGTTTCGCATTGGAAAATTCCAGCGCTTTGGTTGCATATACGGCGGATATTCTGTAAGCGATAAAAATTTTTCTTCTATTATACTATTCAATGCAGCATTTTCTTTCGGGTAGGGGTGTAAAAATCCGCTGCCGGTGACCGCAATTGTTTCACCTCCGGAATTTATAGCAATTTCATGCGCCATAGCATCAGCTCCCTTAGCCATGCCGCTGACGATTAGAAAATCATGGTTTGTGAGAACAGGGATGATTATCTCCAGTGCTTTTCGGGAATAGTCCGAAGCTTTTCTTGAGCCGATTACAGCTATTTTTTGGGGCACGAGCAGCAGTTCTGTCCGGCCTTTGGCATAAAGAATGGCTGGCGGGTCTATAAGCTCCAGCAATGATTTGGGGTAATACGGGTGAAGAAAAGTGATGGGGGTTATTTGATGTCTTTCATAGAGGCTTTTAAAAGGGATATCGAGCGCTTCTGTATAGGCTCTTTTTAAATTATGCGCTTGTTGTAATGTGATACTCAGCAGAAAAGCAATTTCAACCGTACTTTTTCGGCTAAGCCTCGTCAAATCTTGATCGTTTTCCATAAGTTTTAACAAGCGGTTCAACGGTTTCGGGTATACATAATGCAGCGCTTGCAATCTGTGCAAAAACATTTCGTCCATTGTATTCCTCCTCAATTTTCAGTAAAAAAAGAAGGCGCATCAGCAAGATGCGCCTTACTCTTATATTAATGTGTTTTGCAGCGATCGTACAAGCCATTTTCTTTAATAACTCGAATTAACGTTTCGCCAATTACGGAAGGAGTTTCTGCAACTTGAATTCCAGCAGCGTTCATTGCTTTGATCTTGTCAGCAGCAGTTCCTTTTCCTCCAGAAATGATGGCACCAGCATGGCCCATACGTTTTCCTTCAGGAGCCGTTTGTCCGCCGATAAAGCCGACAACCGGTTTTGTCATATTTTCTTTAACCCACGCAGCAGCTTCTTCTTCAGCTGTTCCGCCGATTTCACCGATCATGACAACCGCATAAGTATCTTCGTCCTCATTGAATGCTTTCAAGACATCGATAAAGTTTGTTCCGTTAACCGGATCTCCACCGATACCAACAGCAGTCGATTGGCCAATGCCTTCTTGAGACAATTGGTGAGTTGCTTCATACGTCAAAGTACCTGAACGGGAAACAACGCCAACGTGACCTTTTTTGTGGATATAGCCAGGCATGATACCGATTTTGCACTCTTCTGGAGTAATAACTCCAGGACAGTTCGGTCCAACTAGGCGAGTTTTCTTGCCTTCCATATAACGTCTCACTTTAACCATATCCAAAACTGGAATGTGTTCAGTGATGCAGATCGCCATATCAAGTTCAGCTTCAACCGCTTCAAGAATTGCATCAGCAGCAAAAGGAGCCGGTACATAAATTACAGAAACGTTTGCTCCTGTAGCTTTGACTGCATCTTCAACCGTGTTGAATACAGGTACGCCTTCAACTTCAGTGCCACCTTTGCCCGGAGTTACCCCAGCAACGATTTTAGTGCCGTATTCCAGCATTTGCTTTGTATGGAAAAGGGCAGTTGACCCTGTAATTCCCTGTACAAGCACTTTCGTGTCTTTATTAATGTATACGCTCATTTTTGTCCCTGCCCTTCTTAGCCTACAAGTTCTACGATCTTTTTAGCGCCATCTGCCATTGTGCCAGCAGCGACGATATCAAGACCTGATTCGTTCAGCAGTTTTTTGCCAAGTTCAACGTTTGTTCCTTCAAGACGAACAACAAGAGGTACGTCCAAGCTAACTTCTTTAGCTGCTTGAATAACGCCTTCAGCAATAATATCGCATTTCATGATTCCGCCGAAAATGTTAACGAAGATTCCTTTTACATTCTTATCAGAAAGAATGATTTTGAATGCTTCCGTTACTTTCTCAGCAGTCGCACCGCCCCCAACGTCAAGGAAGTTAGCGGGTGTTCCGCCGTAATAGTTGATCGTGTCCATTGTTGCCATAGCAAGTCCGGCGCCGTTAACCATACAGCCGATGTTCCCATCTAAAGAAATGTAGCTCAAGTCATACTTGGAAGCTTCGATTTCTTTTGCATCTTCTTCGTCGTAGTCGCGCATTTCCATGATATCCTGGTGACGGTAAAGAGCGTTTGCATCAAAGTTGAATTTCGCATCCAATGCTACTACTTGTCCGTCTCCTGTTACTACCAATGGATTGATCTCAACGATTGCAGCATCTTTTTCAACGTAAGCCTGGTAAAGACCTAACATCAATTTAGCTGCTTTGTTGACAAGCTTCGCAGGAATGTTCATGTCGAACGCCATGCGACGTGCTTGGAAACCAGTCAATCCTACAACCGGGTCGATTTCTTCGTAGAAGATACGTTCCGGAGTGTTTGCTGCTACTTCCTCGATGTCCATTCCGCCTTCTTCAGAACCCATAAGAGTTACACGAGAAGTTTCGCGGTCAAGAACTAAACCAAGGTAGTATTCTTTTTCAATGCTGCTTCCTGCTTCGATATACAGGCGTTTAATTTCCTTGCCTTCAGGACCAGTCTGATGTGTAACGAGCACTTTTCCAAGAAGCTCTTTCGCATAAGCGCGCACTTCATCCAAGTTCTTAGCAAGCTTAACGCCGCCCGCTTTACCGCGGCCACCTGCGTGGATCTGGGCTTTTACCACAACAACATCAGTACCAAGTTCTTTTGCAGCTTTAACCGCTTCTTCCGGAGAAAAAGCAACATAGCCTTCAGGAACTGCTACTCCATATTGTTTTAGGATCTGTTTTCCCTGATATTCATGGATATTCATCTTTCGTCCTCCAATCAAACATCTGTATCGTAATTTTATTGCCTTTACCATTGTATTAAAGTTGCCATAAAATGTCCACAGTTGTCGGCTATACTGCAAAAACTTCAAATATTCACTCATTAATAGTTGTTGCTATTAATTTTCTATACCATTGATTTTATCGGCTCGAACGTTTTCCGATGGATGGCACATGGCCCATATTGTTCGAGTGCCATCAGGTGATCTTTAGTGCCGTAACCGGAATGCTTCGAAAATCCATAAGCCGGATACAGTTCTGAATATTCGTCCATGATGGCGTCGCGAGTCGTTTTTGCAAGAATCGAAGCTGCAGCAATGCTTAAGCTTTTCGCATCTCCTTTAATAGTCGATTCACAGTGGATGCCGACATCTAACATCATAGCGTCCGCCAAGATGATATGAGGGGCCGGATCTAACTTAAGCGCCGCTTGCGACATCGATGACTTTGTCGCTTGGTAAATATTGAGCTCATCAATTTTCTCAGGCGGCTGAATATGTACAGCATAGCTTACCGCATGCTCTTTGATAAGCTTCGCTAACTGCAAACGTTTGGCCACTGGAATCTTCTTCGAATCATCCAAGCCAATCAGCACACTGCAATCCTCCGGCAATATTACCGCGGCCGTGACGACGGGACCGGCAAGCGGACCTCGACCGGCTTCGTCTATCCCGCATACACGATCGCTTGTAGTTGCTTTAAACGAATGATCGAACTTGATTTTTTCATGATGTTCTAGCCATAATTTGTCCTGTAAGTCTTTTTTTCTTTGCCAACTTTTCAATGCTGCTTGCACTGATTTTCGGGCATCTAGCAATAATTCGTCCATCCATGGCTGCCACTCGTTTTCTGCGGCCAGTCTTTTTTTAATTTCTGCACTCGACTGCATTTCCCAATCTCCTTTCAAGTTCCTCTGCACTTCATGCCAGTGAAATACTTTCAACAATAAAAAAGAGCCAATCCCGATTTTACAGGATCAGCCCTAACCGTCATTCTTCTTCGACAATCATTTCGTCGCGATAATCGAATGTAACCCGTCCCAAATATTGGTTGCGGATGTCACGGACAATCGCTTCTGCGGTCATTTCGTAATCCACTTCGCCACCTGGCGAAATGAAACTGCGTTTTTTCCCGATAATGTCGAACGTTTTAACGATTTCTTCATCCACAGCATCGATGCCGTAACGTTCTTTCAACCGTTCCGGATAACGCTGCTCGAGAAAATTCAGTGCATAAATTGCGAGTTCTTGCATTTGAATAACCGAATCTTTAATCGCGCCTGTTACCGCAAGTTTAAATCCGATTTCAGGATCTTCGAATTTTGGCCATAAAATACCAGGTGTATCCAAAAGTTCGATTTCCTTGCCGACTTTTATCCATTGCTGAGCTTTGGTAACGCCCGGCATGTTGCCTGTTTTCGCTAGGCTTTTTTTCGACAAACGATTGATTAGCGTCGATTTGCCGACATTCGGAATCCCGACGATCATTGCACGGATTGCACGTGGCTTGATGCCTTTTGCAATCATACGATTCCATTTATCCTCCAAGATTTCTTTAGAGGCTTTTGTGACCGCCTGCAACCCTCTGCCTTCAAGGGAATTGATGGCAACCGCTTTTGATCCTTGGCTTTCAAAATAACGAATCCATTTCTTCGTTTCTGTTTCATCAGCCATATCCATTTTGTTCAAGATAATCAACCTTGGTTTTTGGTGGATTACTTGATCAATCATCGGATTACGCGATGATAAAGGAAGACGGGCATCTACCAATTCAAAAATGATGTCTACCAACTTCAGTTTTTCTGTAACTTCTCTTCTTGCTTTGGCCATATGCCCTGGGAACCATTGTATCGTCATAAAAACACTCCTTAGTTGACGCGCCCTGCTTCTTCCATCGGCCAGAATACGAAACTCGTACTGCCGATGACTTCTTCCATCGGCACGATGCCGATATGCCGACTGTCTTTACTTGCCCTGCGATTATCTCCCATAACAAAAACATAACCGTCAGGAATTGTACTCTCGTTGGTTTTCTCTTCTAATGTAAAATCTTCAGTCAATGTACCGGTAATGCCTTCTTTATAAATATCTAAATAAGGCTCTTCTACCGCTTTACCATTGATAAACAATTGATCGTTTTCGTAAGCGATGTGATCTCCCGGCAAGCCGATAATCCGCTTGATGTAATCTTTTTCTTCAGGCGCATGAAAAACGATGATATCGAATCGGTCAGGCTCCCCTACTGAGTAGCCGATCTTGTTGACAATCATGCGATCGCCATCTTCCAATGTCGGCATCATCGATTCGCCGTCCACCACAATTGGCGTAAAAAAGAAAATACGAATAATTGCAGCAAGTCCGAATGCAATCAATAGCGCCTTCGACCATTCCCAAACCTCATTTTTTTGTTTAGCTTCACGTTCCATGCGCGTTCCTCCCCAAACTTTCTACTATAATTGTACAAGCATTCAAGCCTTTTAGCAAAGAAAAGGGAAGGCGCCTGTCTAGCCACGACAGGCTTAAGGCGAATTGGCGAAGCGGCGTTCTGTACCGCACAGCCAAGACGACTTAAGACCCGAGGGGCTAGGCGCCGCAGCTAGACATTAAGAAAAGCGAAGGTGGCCGTTTAGCTCCGACAAGCGCTGACACCATGAAATGTTTAAGTGTTCTTTGTATCGTGGCATCCATTTAAACGCAAAAAAGAAAGAGGGCGCATTCGCCCTCTTTCACTAGTACAATCTTATCGAATTTCTTTGATACGAGCTGCTTTACCGCGTAGGTTACGCAAGTAGTACAATTTCGCACGACGAACTTTACCACGACGAGTAACTTCAAGTTGTGCAATCTTCGGTGTGTGTACAGGGAATGTACGCTCAACACCAACACCATAAGAGATTTTGCGGACTGTGAATGATTCACTGATTCCGCCTCCACGGCGACCGATTACAACTCCTTCGTATAACTGAACACGTTCGCGAGTTCCCTCAACGACCTTCACGTGTACACGGACAGTATCTCCTGGACGGAAGTCCGGGTGGTCTGTACGAAGTTGATCTTTAGTAATGTCTGCAATAATGTTTTGCATGTTTTTTCTCTCCTTCTACAGATGCTCTTGCACACAATTGCTGCTGCAGCGGAACACCGTGATCCTGTACTTTACATAAAAGTACATTCTCCATAGTACCACTGAACATGCCGTTTTGCAAGAGCTATTCTTGGTTATTGTTCGTACTTTTTAAGGTCTCGATTATTTTTTGCTGCTCTTTTGAAAGCTCCATTTGCTCAAGTAGATCCGGACGACGTTCCAGCGTACGTTTGAATGCTTGCTCTTCGCGCCATTGATCAACTTTCGAGTGGTTTCCGGAAGTCAAAACACTCGGCACCTGCCAGCCTCTAAAATCAGCCGGACGGGTGTATTGCGGGTGTTCAAGCATTCCGGTCGAGAAAGAGTCTTTAATAGATGAATCAGCGTTCCCAAGGACCCCTGGAAGCAGCCTAACCACACTATCGATCACTGTCATCGCTGCAAGTTCTCCGCCAGTTAAGACAAAGTCGCCAATGGAGATCTCATCTGTCACGAGATGTTCGCGAATTCGCTCATCGTAGCCTTCATAATGGCCGCAGATGAAGATCAATTCTTCCTCCTGTGCGAGCTCTTCCGCTTTTTTCTGCGTAAAGCGCTCACCTTGAGGGCACATTAAAATTACGCGCGGTTTTTTATCCGTGATCAGGGACTCAACAGCGTTAAACATCGGCTCTGGTTTTAAAACCATTCCTGCTCCCCCGCCGAAAGGATAATCATCAACTTGGCGTTTATTGTCCGCGAATTCACGAAGGTCCACAACATCTAACTTAACCGCATTTTTGGCTTGAGCTTTTTTCATGATCGATTGGTTGAAAACGCCCTCGAACATTGGCGGAAAAAGGGAAATGACATTTATGTTCATGTGTTCAACAAACCTTCCAGCGGTTCGATGAAGATTTTCTTTTCATCTATATCTATTTCTTTGACGACATCTTCAATATATGGAATGTAATGTTTTTTGCCTGTCTCCGGCGTTACTTCCCACACATCATTCGCGCCTGTTTCTAGAATCTCTGTCACTTTCCCAAGAAGTTCGTTTTCTGTCGAATATACTTCACAGCCAAGAATTTCATGGTGGTAATACGCGTTTTCTTCGAGTTCTGTTAAATCATGTTCTGCGATGCGCAAATAGCTGTCTTTGAATTCTGCAACCGCATTGATATTCGGATAGCCTTCAAACGTCAGCAATTCGAAATTCTTATGCTGGCGATGACTCGCAATCGTCACCATGATTGGTTTCTTTTCATTTTTCTTGAACAATCCCAGTTTCATACCGACCGCAAAGCGCTCTTCTGGAAAATCCGTGCGCGACAACACACGTACTTCCCCGAGGATTCCGTGAGTGTTGACAATTTTGCCTACATTAAACCATTCCACGCAATAAAACATCCTTTCAGTTTCTGTTTTGACTGACAAAAAAGGGAGGAACCTAGGCTCCTCCCTTTTTTGCTAATCCACAATATCGACGTAAGTTTTCTTCTTATGATGATTCCCAGCTGCTGAATACACGACGGAGCGAATCGCTTTCGCGACGCGTCCTTGTTTACCGATGACTTTCCCTGTATCTTCTGGATGCACTGAAAGCTTGTAGACAACACGGCTTGCATTTTCGTCAGTTACGACGCGAACTTCTTCCGGATGATCGACTAACGGTTTCACAATGGTTTCAATCAGCTGCTTCATAAGAAAAACTCCCTTACTTGCTTAATTTTTCGTTATGGAATTTCTCCATAATGCCGTTTTGAGAAAACAAGTTGCGAACTGTGTCAGATGGTTTAGCACCATCATGAAGCCATTTCAACGCTAATTCTTCGTCAATTTTAACTTCAGCTGGAACTGTTAGCGGGTTGTAAGTACCCACTGTTTGGATTTGACGGCCGTCACGTGGAGCACGTGAGTCAGCTACTACAATACGGTAAAAAGGAGATTTTTTAGCTCCCATACGTTTCAAGCGAATTTTTACTGCCATTTCTTAAAGCACCTCCGAATAGTTTCACACAAGATATTATATTATCAAGCTTTAAATAGTTTGTAAAGTATTTTTTCTTAACACCTGCAAATTTCTTTGCTGCAACAGTGATGCACTGCGTTTTTACGCATAAATTATCGCGAAAAAAATCATTTAAAAAGCGAATCCAAGCCGGGCATCGACATTTTCTTTTTGCCTTTTTGGCCCATGCCGGACATCTGTTTCATCATCTTTTTCATGTCTTCAAATTGCTTCAACAGGCGATTAACGTCCTGAATCGTCGTTCCTGAACCTTTCGCAATGCGTTTTTTCCGGTTCGAGTTCATGATCTCCGGCGTCGTTTTTTCTTGCGTCGTCATCGATTGAATAATCGCTTCAACACGCGCCATTTGACCTTCGTCCACTTTCGCATTTTCCAAGCCTTTGATTTTATTCGCACCTGGGAGCATTTTCAGAATCTCATCAAGCGGCCCCATCTGTTTCACTTGGGACAGCTGATCCAAGAAATCATCAAATGTAAAAGAGGAAGTTCTGAACTTCTCTTCCAGCTCCCGCGCTTTTTCTTCATCGACGTTCGACTGCGCTTTTTCAATTAGCGACAGCATATCGCCCATGCCGAGAATTCGTGAAGCCATGCGTTCTGGGTAAAACGGTTCCAAGGCATCCATTTTCTCGCCCATACCGACGTATTTAATCGGTTTTTGGGTAACAGAACGGATCGAAAGCGCCGCACCACCGCGCGTATCGCCATCAAGCTTCGTCAGCACGACCCCAGTGATGCCAATGGCGTCATTGAAGTTTTGTGCGACGTTCACAGCGTCTTGTCCAGTCATGGCATCTACCACGAGGAAGATTTCTTCCGGCTCTTTAATCGCACGGATATCCTTCAATTCCTGCATCAATGCTTCGTCGACATGAAGCCGGCCGGCAGTATCGATGATGACCGTGTCCATATGTTCCTGTTTAGCGAATTCGATCGCTTGTCGGGCGATTTCCACAGGGGACATATCCGTACCTTTTGAAAATACCGGCAGCGACAATTGCTTGCCGATTGTTTCAAGCTGCTGAATAGCGGCCGGACGATAGACATCGGCTGCTACTAAAAGCGGCTTGCGGTTATTCTTTTTGCGCAGCAAACTGGCGAGTTTACCGGACGTGGTCGTTTTACCAGCCCCTTGCAACCCGACCATCATGATGACAGTCGGCTGTTTTGAAGAAAACTCAATTTTGCTTTGGTCTCCGCCCATCAATTCCGTCAATTCGTCTTTAACGATTTTCACAACTTGCTGGCCAGGAGTCAAACTTTCCATAACGTCTATGCCAATTGCGCGTTCACTGACTTTTTTCACGAATTCTTTAACGACTTTCAAGTTAACATCCGCTTCGATTAAAGCGAAACGGACTTCACGCATCATTTCTTTGACGTCCGCTTCCGACACTTTCCCTTTGCCTTTGATCTTATGGATGCTGCCTTGCAGGCGTTCAGCTAATCCTTCAAATGCCATCGCTATCGCCTCCTAATCCCATTCTTTTAACTGCCCGAGAAATTCCCGGACCCGTTCTTCTGTAAAGGGTTCTTTTTCAAATGCCGAAACGAGCTGCTGCCTTTTTTGAAATTTCTCGAACAGCTGCAGTTTGGCTTCATATTCTTCAAGCATCGCTTCAGTACGGCGGATGTTGTCATAAACCGCTTGGCGGGTTATATCATACGCTTCCGCGATTTCCCCTAAGGAATGATCGTCCAAATAGTAGAGCTCCATATAGCTGCGCTGTTTAGGCGTCAGCAATTCCTGATAGAAATCAAACAGGTAGTTCATGCGCGTTGTTTTTTCTAAGCCCATCATTGCTGTTCACTCCATCCACTCTTCTTTTTACGATACTGAAAACGGAGTTGGCCGTCAAGTAATTTTACTTGTCTCCTTCAGCGATTTCCATCGCTTCTTCCTTGTCCAACCCTTCCGCAAACAAGCCGTATACGTATTTTTGCGGGTCAAACGGCTGCAAATCGTCCATCTGTTCGCCAAGCCCGACAAATTTAACCGGAATTTTCAATTTGCTGCGAATTGCTAGAACGATACCACCTTTTGCCGTACCATCAAGTTTCGTTAATACGATTCCTGTTACGTTTGTCACTTCTTTGAACATTTGCGCCTGTATTAATGCATTTTGACCAGTCGTGGCATCCAGCGCGAGCAGCACTTCATGAGGCGCCCCCGGAATTTCACGAGCGATGACCCGATTCACTTTTTCAAGCTCTTTCATCAAATTGACTTTGTTCTGCAGACGTCCAGCGGTATCGCAGATCAATACGTCTACACCGCGTGATTTCGCAGCGCGAACGGCATCGTACATAACAGCTGCCGGGTCAGAACCTTCACTTTGTTTGATGACATCAACGCCAACGCGTTTGCCCCAAATATCCAATTGTTCAATCGCACCGGCGCGGAATGTATCGCCAGCCGCCAACAGGACGGATTTCCCTTCATTTTTCAATCGATGTGCCAGTTTTGCAATGCTTGTCGTTTTGCCGACGCCATTGACCCCAACGAATAAAATGACCGTTAAGTCGTCATCAAAATTCAATTCGTTGATTTCTTCGTCGCCGCCTTGGTAAATTTCAACTAATTTTTCCGAGATGACCGATTGCACAGTGGAAGTATCTTTGACGTTTTGACGTTGAACTTCGTAGCGCAGCTCATCCATCAATTCCATCACTGTTTCAAATCCAACATCTGCTTGAAGTAGGATTTCTTCCAATTCTTCAAAGAAATCTTCATCGACTTTGCGATACTTCGCGACAAGATCATTGATTTTCGACGTGAAGCCTGTGCGTGTTTTCGTTAAGCCTTCTTTGTATTTTTCTGTCGACTCTTCCGCTTCCACGTTTCCAGCAAATTTATCTTTTAATTTTTTAAAGAAACTCACATGACCACTCCTCTATTAATCTTGTTCCTGTAATTTCACAGACACTAATTTTGAAATACCTGATTCTTGCATCGTGATGCCATACAACACATCCGCGCCTTCCATCGTTCCTTTGCGGTGTGTGATGACGATGAATTGTGTATTTTCGCTGAACTTCTTCAAGTACTGACTGTATCGCACGACGTTCGATTCATCAAGCGCCGCTTCCACTTCATCAAGCACACAGAAAGGCACTGGACGGTTGTTCAATATCGCAAATAACAAGGCGATAGCGGTTAGCGCCCGTTCGCCGCCCGACAGCAAGCTCAGCGTTTGCTGCTTTTTCCCTGGCGGCTGTGCGATGATTTCCACGCCGGTCATCAGCATATCGTCTGGATTGGTCAGCACAAGATCCGCTGAACCTCCTCCGAACAATTCCCGGAAAACGCGCTGGAAATGCCCACGGATGGCGTGGAATGTTTCGTCGAATCGGCTCGTCATTTCTTCATCCATTTCGCGAATGACGGTGCGCAACGTTTCTTTCGCTTCGTTTAAGTCATTGCGTTGTTCTGTCAAGAAGCTGTGACGCTCTGAAACATGATCGAATTCTTCGATCGCCCCAATATTAACTGGACCGAGTTCTTCAATCGACTGTTTCAACAACTTCACTTTCTTACGAACCGATGCTTCTTCATCAGTCAGTTCGAATTCGCGTGCTTCTTCAATGGATAGATGGTAATTATTTTCGAGCTGGGCAAGATAGCCTTGAATTTGAACGTCAATACGGGTCGATTTAACTTCACAAATGCGGATTGCTTCGACAAAGCCTTTGTAGATACGTTGAATCTCTTTCAATTGCTCTTCAAGCGCATTCAAGTCCGCCAGTTTCGTGGTCCGATTCGCTTTCAATTCAGCTAGAGCCTGTTGGACCCTTTGTTTCTTGCTCGTCCAGTCAGCGATTTTCTGCTTGATTTCTTCATCGGAATAAACTTTTGATGCTTCTTCAGACTGAATCCATTCAAGATTTTTTTGCAGCTCATGTATTTTCAAATCACTTTTTTGTTTTCGTTCCATAAGCTCCGCTTCATTGTCGATCAATTGAGACACACGTTCTTTCATGACCGCAAGCGATGATTTTTGATCGCTCAATTTCGAAATGACCGAATCTCGTGCCGAATCGTTCTGTTGCTTAAATTCCGTCAAGTCGTTGATTTGCTTGGAAATGGACTGAAGCTCTGAGCTGATTTCAGTTAGGCGACCTGCAGCGGATGCTTTTTTATCTGCAATAGCAGACAAATCATGCGTTTTATTGCTGCGCTCCGCTTGAAACAGTAGGTAACGGTCTTTCGTTGTTTTCAGAACCGCTTCAATTTCACGCAGAATGATTGCGCGTTCCGCTTCCATATCCCGGTATTTCTCACCTTCAGAGCGAAGGTTATTCAATGTTTGTTCAGCTTCATTGACTTCTTTTTGCTCTTTTTTCACGGTTGCTTCAGCTTGGGCAATGGTAGTCGTCAAGTCATTCAATTGGACAATCAATTGTTCGAGTTCAGCTTTACGAGTAAAGAACGAAGCTTGGGTTTTGTTAGCCCCACCCGTCATCGAACCTCCGGCGTTTACAACATCACCTTCAAGCGTTACAACGCGGTATCGATTCATCGTTGCTTTGGCAATGGCGGATGCGCCTTTTAAATCTTTTGCAATTATGACATTGCCAAGCAGATTTTCTACGATCATTTCGTAATTTTGGTCATAGTCGACAAGTTCGTAAGCCATTTTCACAAATGATGGATGTTGTTCTACAGCAGTAATGCTGTGGGCAGCTATTTTCCGTGATTTCATGACCGTCATCGGCAAGAATGTAGAGCGTCCGGCACGTTTTTGACGTAAAAATTCAATGCCTTCTCGGGCGTTCTGTTCGTTTTCCGTAACGATATGCTGGCTCGCAGCTCCAAGTGCAGTTTCAATCGCTTTTGCGTATTGCTGATCCACTTGCACAATTTCTGCGACCGCTCCGATAATACCGGATAATTGCTTTTTGTCTCTTGCCACTAACACTTCGCGAACGCCTTGGAAAAAGCCGGAGAAATCCGCTTCAAGTTCCTGCAAAGTATCTACGCGTGCGCCAAGTTGTTTTTGGGACTGGTATGCCTGAAACAGCATGGATTGTTTTTTATCAAACGCTTGCTTTTTATCCGCAAAAATCGTTTCAGCCGTTTTGTATTGCGCACGTTTTTCTTCGAGCATCTTGCGGATGTTTTCGAGTTTTTTAACAGCCTCTGCTTTATCTTCATCCAAGCGCGCCAACTCCGTTGAAAAGTCCGCTTGTTGCACAGCAATGCGGCTGCTGGATTCCGATAATTGCTGTTCTTGCAAATCGATATTCTTCAATTCGTTCCGCACACTTGCTTGTTCGTTCATCAAGTCGATATACGTCGATTTATGGGTTTCTATGTCGTTGTCGATATCAGCAGGTGACCTGTTGAGTTGCTCTTCTAATTGCTTTACTGATTGTCGAATCGCTAATTGTTCGGCTTTTCGCTCCTGCAGCAGGGCTAATTGCTCGCTATGCTTTTTGTGAAGAGCTGCGTTTTCTTGCTTTTCAGCTTCCAGACTTGCTGTCAGCTGCTGAGCTTGGCGATCGGCATTGTTTTTCTTCTCGGACATTAACAGTTTGCGGCCTTCCCATTTTTCACTTTCGCCGCTCGCTACCACAAGTTCGTGCTGAGATCCGTCAATTTCGTCGTCCAATTTTTTCAACGCCGCGCGAATCGTTTTTACATTTCGTTCTTTCTCTTCGATATCAGCCGCTAATTCCTGTTCTTTACGTGCATGAGAAGCCGACTCTTCTTCGAGCGCAGCCAATTGCTGTTCGAGCTGAGTAATGTCAAAAGCCAAAAGTGCGATATCCGCACCTTTTAATTGTTCGTTCATATCCAAGAAATCGCGGGCAGTCGACGCTTGAATCTGAAGCGGCTCTATACGGCCGTCCAGTTCATGCAAAATGTCCAATACGCGATTTAAGTTTTCATCCGTTTCACTCAATTTGAATTCAGCTTTTTTCTTGCGCTGTTTGTACTTTAAAACACCAGCTGCTTCCTCGAAAATTGAGCTCCGTTCTTCAGCTTTACTGTTAAGGATTTCATCGACTCGTCCTTGCGAAATAATCGAAAATGCTTCTTTCCCCAGTCCGGAATCCATAAATAGATCCGTAATGTCTTTCAATCGACAATTTTGGTTGTTTAACAAATAAGCACTTTCCCCACTGCGAAAAACCCTTCTCGTCACGCTGATTTCGCTGTAATCGAGAGGGGCTCTTCCGTCAGTATTGTCGAGCACTAAAGTGACTTCTGCAAAATTCAGTGGTTTTCTGGATTCACTGCCGGCAAAAATGACATCTTCCATTTTTGCTCCGCGCAATGATTTGGCGGATTGTTCGCCAAGCACCCAGCGGATTGCATCGGTGACGTTACTTTTGCCGCTTCCGTTAGGTCCGACAACTGCAGTCACACCGGGGACAAAATCGATGCCAATGCGATCGGCGAACGACTTGAATCCCATGACTTCTAAACGTTTCAAAAACATGTTTTAATCCTCCGTTGCTTCTTGCAGTTTAAGGATGGCCAGCTGAGCGGCTTTTTGCTCCGCTTCTTTTTTCGAACGGCCATTACCGATGCCAAGTTCCTGATCAGCAAGCGACACGCGTGTTACAAATACGCGGCTGTGTGCAGGTCCTTTTTCATCGATGATTTCGTAATGCAATGAACCCGTGTTTTTTTGCTGCACCAATTCCTGAAGTTGGCTTTTATAATCCATGACGTTGGAAAATGCACCGATTTCAACTTTCGGAAATAGCACCACTTCCATAAAGCTGACCACCGCTTCTAGTCCTTGGTCTAAATACAACGCTCCGATTAGCGACTCAAATACGTCTGCTAAAAGTGCCGGGCGCGTCCGGCCGCCTGTCTGTTCCTCACCTTTTCCAAGCAAGATGTAATTGCCGAGATTCAGCTCATTGGCAAACGTCACCAATGACGGTTCGCACACGATTGCTGCACGCAATTTCGTCAGTTTGCCTTCGCTCATCTCAGGATACTTTGCATACAAAAAGTGAGACACCGACAATTCCAATACTGCGTCTCCTAAAAATTCAAGGCGTTCATTATCAAGGTAATGTCTTCTTCTGTGTTCATTGACATAAGAAGAATGCGTAAATGCTTGATAAAGCAATGCCGGCTGTTTAAATTTGATATTCAAGTCTTTTTGCAATTGATCAAAAGCCGCACGAGAGCTTTCTTTGATCATTCCAGGCTTCTGCTGATTCACTTTTCGTTTCATTGCCATTTTAATCTGCCTTCCTTTAACGTTCTGACTCTAATTTTACCTTTTTTCGACGCTTTGTGCAAAAAAACAAAGCGACGCACAGCCGCTTTGTGAAAAGCTTCCGTGCGTCGCGTTCTTATTCAGCTTAGGCTTGCTTTTTTTCGATATACGTTACCGCGTCGCCTACTGTTGACATACCTTCTGCGTCTTCATCAGAAATTTCCATGTCGAATTCGTCTTCAAGTTCCATAACCAATTCAACTACGTCTAATGAATCTGCACCAAGGTCGCCTGTGAATGATGCTTCAAGCTTTACTTCGCTTTCTTCCACACCAAGACGATCCACGATTACTTTTGTTACGCGCTCTACTACTGTTGACAATGCCGTCACCTCCCCTCAAATCAGTATACAAAATTTTTGCTTACATGACCATGCCGCCATCAAGATGCAAGGTCTGCCCTGTCATATAAGATGCGTCATCCGATGCCAAGAAAAGCGCAGCTTTCGCCACTTCTTCCGGTTTGCCGAAACGGCCGAGAGGAATTTGCGCCAGCATCGTTTTCTGAATGTCTTCCCCTAATTGATCCGTCATATCTGTCGTGATAAACCCTGGAGCCACTGCATTTGCTGTAATATTGCGGCTTGCCAGTTCACGCGCAGTCGTTTTCGTCAAACCAATTACGCCGGCTTTAGCTGCCACGTAGTTGGCTTGTCCTGCATTGCCCATTACACCTACAATCGACGCAATATTGACGATGCGCCCTGAGCGTTGTTTCATCATTTGACGCGTCACTGCTTTCGTGCAAATGAAGACACCTTTGAGATTCGTGTTGATCACATCGTCCCACTCATCGTCTTTCATTCGCATCATCAAGTTATCGCGTGTAATTCCTGCATTGTTGACAAGAATATCTACGGACCCGAAAGTTTGCATTGTCTGCTCAACCATCGCTTTAACAGCGTCTGCATCCGAAACATTCGCTTTTACCGCAATCGCCTCGCCGCCATTGTTTTTGATTTCTTCAACGACCGCTTCCGCTTTTGCTTGACTGCCGCTGTAATTCACAACAATCTTTGCGCCGGCTTGTGCCATTTTGCGAGCGATTTCAGCACCGATGCCGCGTGATGCTCCTGTGATGATCGCTGTTTTCCCTGATAAATTGGTCATTCTGCCAGCTCCTCTACCGCTTTTTCAAATGTTTCCAAATCATATACCGGAATTGTTGTCACTGAACGGTCTATTTTCTTAACTAAACCACTCAGTACTTTTCCTGGCCCGATTTCCACAAATGTCGTTACACCCAACTCAATCATTTCCTGCACCGATTGTTCCCAAAGGACCGGCGAGTACAATTGACGCACCAACAACTCCTGGATTTGAGAAGCATGGCTTTCACTTTTCGCCGTAACGTTCGTGATGACCGGAACAGTGGCGTCCTCCAAAAACGCTTCACTTAATACTTTGGACAAATTCTGTGAAGCTGGACGCATCAACTCGGAATGGAACGGTCCACTTACATCAAGTGGAATCGCCCGTTTTGCACCACGTTCTTTTGCCACTACACACGCTCTGTCAACGCCGGCTTTAGTACCGGAAATAACAATCTGTCCCGGACAATTCAAATTCGCCAATTGAACAACGCCGGTTTCATCAGTCACTTCACTCGTGACTTTTTCCAACTCCGCGCTGTCCATGCCGAGAATAGCCGCCATCGCTCCTTCGCCTGCAGGCACCGCTTCATTCATGAACAATCCGCGTTTGTGGACAATTTCGACCGCTTTTTCAAACGGCATTACTCCTGCAGCCACAAGCGAACTGTATTCACCTAAGCTATGTCCAGCAACAAAATCAGGGAAAATCCCAGCACGGTTCAACCGTTCCGTGATCATCGAGCTCACCGTCAATAAAGCCGGCTGAGCATGGTATGTAAGCGTCAAATTTTCTTGCGGACCTTCAAGCATCATTTCGGTTAAATTGACGTTTAATGCCTCATCTGCCTGTTGAAAAAACTGGCGGCTCTTGTCGTCGGTTAAGAAGCTTTCGCCCATTCCGACCGTTTGCGAACCTTGCCCTGGATAAATAAATGCAATTTTAGTCATGAGTGTTCTCCTTTTTCAGCGTGCTGTAAATCGTTCCTGCAACATCGTGCTCCACCATCGTGCGTGCTTGACGAATTGCGTTAAACAACGCGGTGCCATTGGATGAACCATGTGCTTTGATGACGGGTGCCTTCAAACCGAAAAGACCAGCTCCGCCGTATTCACTATAGTCCAACATGCCTTTTAATCCGCGCAAATCGTCCTTGACCATTAAAGCCGCCAATTTCGTTTTGGTTGAGCTATTGAAGACGTCTTTAATCATCGCAAATACGTTCATCGCTGTGCCTTCAATCGTTTTCAACACCATATTACCGGTGAAACCGTCCGTTACGACCACGTCAGCAACGCCATTCAATAAATCACGCGACTCTACGTTGCCGATAAAATTGATTGGTGCATCTTTCAGCAGTGGAAAAGCCGCTTTTGTTAACTCGTTGCCTTTCTTTTCCTCCGAGCCGATATTCAATAAGCCGACTGTCGGGTTAGCGATGCCACGAACTTTTTCTGCATAAATGCTGCCCATAACAGCGTATTGCACCAAATGCTCCGGACGCGCTTCAGCATTCGCCCCCATATCGAGCATCAAGAATCCTTTACGGTCGATCGTCGGAAGCGTAGGAGCTAGCGCAGGACGATCGACACCTTCGATCCGTCCGACAACAAACAAGCCTGCCGACATCAACGCACCGGTATTGCCTGCTGATACACACGCTGCCGCTCTACCTTCTTTTACTGCGAGCGCCATTTGCACCATCGATGAATCTTTTTTACGGCGCACTGCGCGAACCGGATCATCCGTTGCTTCGATTACTTCTTCACAATGAATCACAGTTAAACGATCGTGATCTTTCAAATACTCAGTCATAGCGTCTTGTTTACCATACAATTGAATCTGCAAATCGTTAAATTCATCAAGCGCTTTGTAAACGCCTGCAATTATTTCTTTCGGTGCATTGTCTCCACCCATACCATCTACAGCTATTATCAATTTCCGTCACCTTCACTTTGTTCTGTCATTCGATACATTTCAAATGTGCCGATAAATACAGTCGCCTGATCAACAGTTGAGACGACTTTTACATAGGCCCGATTTTTCTCTGGATTCCGGTCGATTACTTGCGCTTTCGCTACCACACGTTGTCCAGCCTTTACCGCTCGAAGAAATTGCAGCTCCGACTTTACAGTCAATGCAAGTTCATCATTCATCACAGCCACTGCCAACGAATTCGCTTGAGCAAATAAATGATGCCCTCTAGCGATTTGATTGCGTTGAAATACATGTTCCGGTTTCACATCAAAAAGAGAAATTGCTTTCTCATCCAATTCAATATCAATAATTTCACCAATCACTTCGTCGATCGGCAAAGATTTCACTTCATCATCAAAAGTCTTGACGGCTACATGTTTAATTCGTTCCCTAAGTTCCGGAATCGACAATTCCATGCGGTCAAGGCGAATCGTTTGAACACTGACGTTAAAATTGGCGGACAATTCTTCATCGGTTACAAACGGATTTTCTTTGATAGACGCCGTCAGCGCCAATTGCCGTTCTTTTTTTGTTTTTTTCATCTTGTCACCGTCCAGTATTAGCACTTGGTACTAATATCAGTATATAAATAACAAAAAAAGAATGCAAGGATAATCTGCACCTTGCATTCTTAATCGAGTCGGCCGCCAGAAAGCGCACCTGATTGTTCGAGCTGCCCGCGAAGGCAACTCATTTCGTCGCTGGTCCAAAACTCTTCGGAATTGACTAGTGATTCAGCGTCTTTTCTCGCTGTTTCAAGGGCGCGATAATCGTGTATAAGGTCCGCCATCTTAAACTCTGGCATACCACTTTGTTTGCGTCCAAAAAAGTCTCCAGGTCCGCGCAGCTGCAAATCTTTCTCTGCTAACACAAAACCGTCATTGGTTTCCGTCATCGACGTCATCCGTTCTTTCCCGACTTCCGTTTTCGGATCGGCCAAGAGTACACAATATGATTGGTCACTGCCTCGCCCGACACGGCCACGGAGCTGGTGGAGCTGGGACAAACCGAAACGTTCCGCGTCATAAATCAACATGAATGTCGCATTGGGCACATTGACGCCGACTTCAACGACCGTTGTAGACACGAGTACGGCTACTTCACCTTCTGAAAACGAACGCATCGTCTGTTCTTTCTCATCGCTATGCAAGCGGCCGTGCATTAGCCCCACCGTGAATTTGCCATGAAAATAACTGGATAATTGTTGAAATAAATCAACCGCATTTTGATAGTCGAGCTTATCCGATTCTTCGATTAATGGACAAATGACGTAAGCTTGCCGTCCTGCCGCCAGTTCTTTTTCCATGCGGCCGACAATTTTACCGAACATGTCTTTTTTCATCCAATACGTTTCAATCTCCTTGCGTCCCATAGGCATTTCATCAATGACGGATACATCCATTTCGCCAAATGCCGAAATGGCAAGTGTTCGAGGAATCGGCGTTGCCGTCATGAACAATACGTCCGGATTATAGCCTTTGTCTTTTAAGACGCGACGTTGGTCGACGCCGAATCTATGCTGTTCATCTGTAATGACCAAGCCCAATTTCTTGAAAGCGACATCCGGCTGAATCAGCGCATGAGTGCCGATAAGCACGTCAATTTCCCCTGCCGCTAATTGATCCAAAATCAATTGGCGTCGTTTGCCTTTAACCGAACCTGTCAATAACGCTATCTTCACTGGGAAATCTGCGAACCATTCCGCCAGTGTATTGGCGTGTTGCTCTGCAAGAATTTCGGTTGGCGCCATCAATGCGCCTTGCAGCCCCGCAGTCACCGTTGCATAAAGCGCAATGGCAGCGACCACTGTTTTACCCGAACCCACATCGCCTTGAAGCAACCGATTCATGCGAAATGGTTCTTTCATATCTTTTGAAATTTCATTGACTACTCGTTTTTGAGCACCTGTTAAGCCATATGGCAGCGAGTTGATGAACTTTTTCAACTCATCCAAATCGTAATCGATAAACGAGCCACCTTCTTCTTCGCGGTTCTTCTTGCGCAATGCCTGCATCTTCAATTGGAATAGGAGCAGTTCCTCGTAGACAAATCTGCGTCTAGCCTGCTTCAACGCTTCGCCATCCGTCGGAAAATGAACCCACTCCAATGCATCTTCAATCGGAGCAAGATGATAAGCAGAACGAAACCGCTCCGGCAGACAATCTGTCAAATCGGTTTTAGCAAGATCCAGCGCTTGCCGCATCAATTTGCGGAACGTCTTCTGGTGAATACTGCCCTTCAAACTATAAACAGGCTCAAAATCGGCCCCGCTTGTACGAGGTCCGATTGTGTGGCTCTGCACGGTGATAATTTGGCGGCCACGGTCCCATTTCCCAGCAAGCGTAACGATTTCACCAATATGCAACTTGGCTTTTACGTAAGGCTGATTAAAGAAAATCGCTTTGATCAAATGTCGCCCAACTAAAACTTGGACCGTCGTCCGCGATTTATTTTTACCTAAAAAAAGGACGGAAGGCTCGCTTTCGACCCTTCCCTCCACAGTCACTCGTTCATTATGCGGTGTATCAGCCAGATCTTTCAGCTGGAAATCTTCATGGCGGTAAGGAAATGTCATAATCAGATCGTGGATCGTTTCAATCTTCATTTCCTGTAAAGTTTCCGCAGCTTGTTTGCCAACGCCTTTTAAAACGGCGACCGAGTCTTTACTGGCCACTGCCCACTACTGCTCCGCCAAAGATTTTCGCTTCCAACCATTTGCCGGTCGGTGTAGCGGCAAGTCCGCCTTTTGCCGTTTCTCTTAATGCACTCGGCATCGATTTACCGATTTCGTACATTGCACTGATCACTTCATCGCACGGGATGCGGCTTGTTACTCCTGCAAGTGCCATATCAGCAGCTACAACTGAGTTGGCCGCACCCATGGCATTGCGTTTCACACAAGGCACTTCAACTAAGCCTGCTACCGGATCGCAGACGAGCCCAAGCATGTTTTTCAACGTAATGGCGAACGCTTCAGAACTTTGCTGCGGCGTTCCGCCTGCCATTTCAACGATTGCAGCAGCCGCCATACCTGCAGCCGATCCAACTTCTGCCTGACAGCCACCTTCTGCGCCGGAAATTGATGCGTTATTGGCAACTACAAAGCCGAAAGCTCCTGAAGTAAATAAATAACGGATCATTTGTTCACGCGTCGGCTTAAGCTTGTTTTGTACAGCAAATAAAGTGCCTGGCACGACTCCTGCAGAACCTGCAGTCGGCGTTGCACAAATAGTGCCCATCGCTGCGTTGACTTCGTTTGTTGCCACCGCTTTACTGACAGCATCAAGCAGCAAATCTCCTGACAAACTATTGCCTGTTTCAATATAAGCCTGCAACAAGACTGCGTCTCCTCCGGTCAACCCAGATACTGAATGCACGCCTTTCAAGCCCTTTTCAACAGCTTCTTCCATAACCGTCAAATTGCGTTCCATTTGTTTCATGATGTCTTCGCGCGATCGATCTGTAATCAGCATTTCCTGCTCGATCATAATTTCAGAAATCAATTTATCTTCTGCCTCAGCACGTGCTACCAATTCTTTTACATTGCGGAATAATGGTTCCAATGCAATTACCTCCTTCTCAATCAGCGATTCGCGTTACTTGTGTAATGTTCGGAAGCGCCGTGAGTTCTTCTAGTACTTCTTTATCGACATTTTGATCCACTTCAATGACCATCAATGCCATGTCCCCTTTTTCTTTCCGGGAAACTTCCATATGGCCAATATTGATATCATATTTATATAAGCAATTCGCTACGTTTGCAATACAGCCCGAGCGGTCATCGTGAACCACTAAGATCGCCGGATGATTGCCCGACAAACGCAACGGGAATCCGTTCAATTCCGTGATTTCGATTTTCCCGCCGCCGATGGAAATACCCATCATCGACATCTCAGATCGTTCATCACCGATGACGATGCGCGCCGTGTTCGGGTGTTCCACACTTGCAGTTTCCGGAATAAATTCAAACGTCATGCCCAGCTTTTCAGCTTCTTCAAAAGAAGTTTTGATACGCTCATCGAACGTATCGTAGTCCAATAATCCACCGATAATTGCTACATCGGTGCTATGCCCTTTATAAGTTTCTGCGAACGAGCCGTATAAATGAACTCTCGCCCATTTCGGCTGGCGTCCGAATATATCTCTTGCCACTCTCCCGATGCGTGCAGCTCCCGCTGTATGCGAAGAAGAGGGACCGATCATAACCGGTCCTATAATATCAAAAACAGATTTGAACTTCATTGCTCAAACCCCTTTCTATTTAAATGATGCTTATCCAACGAAGGCGCTTTCAAATGAAAGATAACCATAGCGTTGTATAAAGGTGATTTCTATTACAACATACACCTTTAGTGTACATGAAATTGCCACATTCTACAAAAATAAAAAAGCGCATACATTCGTATGCGCTCAGAGCGTTGAACAAATTAATAACCCACTATATTTCATAAAACAGACGCTTTAATGACCCACTACTATAAGTGAAGTGTCTAAGTACTTGCTTGGAGAAGCTTTTGCTCGACTCCTGTGGGAGCAGCGAAGCGATGGGTTTGAGAGACCCCGCAGGCCGCATAGCGGACGAGGAGGCTCGATTCCCACCCCATGGAAAGCGAGCGATAAGCTTCGGAAAATACGATAATATAGAACTTTTTCGACAAGCTGAGCGCATACAAATGTATGCGCTCATGGTTTCTATTCAACTGAAATGATATAAGGATAAAGAGGTTGTTTGCCGTTATGGATCTCGACTTCAACTTCGCCATTCAATGATTCGATGAACTCGCCCAATTTCTCAGCGTCCGATTCTGTCACGTCTTCTCCGAAAAGAATTGTCACGATTTCAGCATCTTCATCAATCAATTTCTTCGCTAATTCTTCGGTTACACGCTCCAAGCTAGCATCTGAAATGACGATTTTGCCTTCTGAGATACCCATGAAGTCATCTTTCTTAATCGTTACGCCGTCAATTGACGTATCGCGTACGGCAAATGTCACAGAGCCTGATTTCACTTGTTTCGAAGCTCCAGACATTGTTTTCAAGTTTTCATCAACAGTAGCATTCGCGTTAAATGCCAGCAATGCCGCCATTCCCTGTGGAACATCCTTAGTCGGTACAACTGCCGCTTCAATATCAAGCAATTCTGCCGCCTGTTCAGCTGCCATGATGATGTTTTTATTGTTCGGTAAGATCAATACGCGCTCTGCATCAATCGATTTAACAGCGTTCACAATGTCTTCCGTTGAAGGATTCATTGTTTGACCGCCTTCAATCACGTAAGATGCACCGATGCTTCTTAGAAGTTCAGCTACGCCTTCGCCCATTGCAACAGTCACGACTGCATAAGGATGCTTCGCTGTTTTTTTCGGCTCGCCTTTGCGGAAATCTTCGCCGACGATGTCAATGTGCTGCTGGCGCATGTTCTCGATTTTCATCGAAATCAAACTACCAAATTCTTGACCATAAGTAAGGACTTTCCCTGGTTCTTCTGAGTGAATATGTATTTTTGCGATTTCATCATCCGAAATGACCAATAGCGAATCGCCATAAACACTCAAGTCTGAACGAAAAGCAGCTTCATTGAATTCTTTTTTGCCTTCTTCGAATTTCACCATGAACTCTGTGCAATAGCCAAATTCAATATCAGATGTGTCCATAAACCCAGCGATGTTTTTATGGTGTTCGGCACTAACTAGATCGTCCATTGTGTTATGGGCATGTTTCTCTGGCAATTGCTCGCCTTTCATTGAAGCAAGGAATCCTTCATATACATAGACAAGTCCTTGACCGCCACTATCGACCACGCCGACTTCTTTTAATACCGGAAGTAAATCCGGCGTGCGTTCTAATGAAGCTTTCGCCTCAGTAACAATCGCTTCGAAAAGGACAATGACGTCGTCTTCTGTTTTAGCGACTTCCATGCCTTTTGCTGCGGCATCTTTCGCCACTGTCAAAATAGTGCCTTCAACCGGTTTCATTACCGCTTTATAAGCTGTTTCAACACCGTGTTGCAAAGCTTCGGCAAATTTCAAAGCTGTTAATTCCGGTTCATTGACAATGAATTTGCCAAAGCCGCGGAACAATTGGGATAGAATTACGCCTGAATTTCCACGGGCTCCCATTAGCAGACCTTTTGATAAAGATTCCGCTGTTTTTCCGATATGCTCTTGCGCATTCGCTTCTGTTTCTTTTGCACCTGATGTCATTGATAAGTTCATGTTTGTTCCAGTATCGCCGTCTGGCACTGGGAACACATTCAATGCATCGACATAATCCGCGTTTTGAAACAGGTGATGGGCACCCATCTGCACCATTTCCGCGAATTGAATTCCATTTAAAGACTTCATAGCCGTTTTTTCCTCCTCTTACGGGTTCGTCACGCGAACTCCCTGAACGTGAATGTTGACCGCTTTGACAGGCATGCCAAGTGTCTTGGTAATTGTGTATTTCACTTTAGACTGGACTTGATACGCCACTTCGGAAATTTTTGTTCCGTAGCTAATGATGACATACATATCAATCGTCAAATCTTTATCTTCCTGGCTAACGATGACACCTTTAGCAAAATTCTCTTTGCGCAAAATATCAGTCAGACCATCTCTTATTTGATGCTTTGTAGCCATCCCTACGATTCCGTAGCATTCGATCGCTGCACCGCCCGCAATTTGGGCAATTACATCATTGGAAATATCGATTTGGCCATATTCGTTATTTAATTCAATCGACATTGAGAATTCCTCCTTGAGTCCTATTTCACTCTTTTCATTCTACATGAAACCATTATACAAGAAAAGTAGACGTTTAGGGTGTAAAGGTTTTTTTCTTTAAAGACCTGTGAAAATAAGTTGCAAAGGCAATATACCTGTGGTAAATTATTAAAGTATGTGAAACGAAAAACGAACTGAAATTCTATTATAATTTTCAGCTTCACTTGTGAGGAGGGACTTACATGCCTAAAGTATGTGCAATTAGCGGACGCAAAGCTCGCGCAGGAAACGCCCGTTCACACGCGTTAAACTCGACAAAACGTACATGGGGAGCTAACCTTCAAAAAGTTCGTATCCTTGTAGACGGAAAACCGAAACGCGTATGGGTTTCTGCAAGAGCATTGAAATCAGGAAAAGTTGAGCGTGTTTAATTAACCGCTTAACACGAATGCCGAATCTGACATCAGTCAGGTCCGGCATTTTTTATTTTTTCTTATCCACAGACTATAGACCCCTATGGTGAAATGCAAAAGATAAACTTCTAATTCCCTAACATAAAATAAAGGTGCATCGGATGTCTCCGATGCACCTTTTTAGCTTTTTGACAAAAGAATAGTTAAACACATTTCTGTATTTATATGGGATCCTTCACACCAAGCGGACGCTTTGGGCCCACAGGATGTGGGTCATGCAACTGACGCGACAGGACGTCGCGGTGTCAGTTGCCAAGGACGAAGCGCTGAGCCTCCTCGTCGCAAGCTCCTGCGGGGTCT
>JBFEIJ010000021.1:0-35267 GCA_041553775.1 Planococcus sp. (in: firmicutes) | reverse complement strand
AGAGCGCACGCCTGATAAGCGTGAGGTCGATGGTTCGAGTCCATTTAGGCCCACCATTCCGAAGTAGCTCAGTGGTAGAGCACCGCACTGTTAATGCGATGGTCGTAGGTTCGAGTCCTACCTTCGGAGCCATACTGGGGAAGTACTCAAGTGGCTGAAGAGGCGCCCCTGCTAAGGGTGTAGGTCGGGAAACCGGCGCGAGGGTTCAAATCCCTCCTTCTCCGCCAGTATTTGGCCCCTTGGTCAAGCGGTTAAGACACCGCCCTTTCACGGCGGTAACACGGGTTCGAATCCCGTAGGGGTCATAGCAAAAAGAGTTCTGCATTTCGATGCAGAGCTCTTTTTTTGTTTTTGCTAATAGATCTTCATTTGAATTTTTACTTGTAGAAAAAAACTAACAGAAAGCCCTGCTGCCAGTATTTCTTGGACAGCAGGGCTTTCTGTTAGTGAACAGATAAAGCTTGTTTTCCGTTGGCAGCTAAGCTATGAATAATCATACCAGCCATTACTACGACAATTCCTGCCCACGCAATGGGAGAGGGAAAAGCAATCGATAAGATCAAAATTTCGCCGGCTAAAGCAAATAAAACTTCAATCGATTGAGTAGCTTCAACTGAAGCTAATTTTTTTGCATCTTGACGCACCAAATCAGTAGCCATGAAAAAGAGGACTGTTGCAATAACGCCGGAGCTAATTGCGACTATGAGTGACTGAACTGTTTGGGAAGCATCCGGTAAGCCCACAGTTATCAGTCCATAGCTAGATAGCAGGAGCCAAAAAGGGAGACTTGCCAAGGTCATGCCGAGAACCCGCTGATAGGCGTCCAAACGTCCGTCGCATAATGCCATCATCTTACGATTTCCCAGAGGGTAAGCAAACGAGGCTAACAAGACCGGGATAAAGCCCATCAGGAAAGTCTGAAATGAGATTGTTTGGCTATGTTCGATTTGCATCATAAGAACACCGAGTAAAATGATCGAAGACAGTGCAAGACCCTTATAGGGTATTTGTTCTTTGATACGCAGAGGTCCGTTTGCTGTTTGAATTGTCGTGTAAAAAAAGGGCACCAATAGCGAACCGGAAATAATGGTGATTTGCCATGAGCCTGCAATCAACCATCCTGGAGAGTATGCTGCCGCATAACAAAGTGGAGCATAAAACAATCCGAATCCTACAAAGCTCCATAAAAACCAAGGCATTAGATTTTTTCTCATTTCAGCGATTAAGTTATTTAGACTTTTTCTGGATCCTACAATTAAAAGCAAGAAGGGTACCATAAAGAAATACCTTAAGGAAGCACTCCAAATCCAGTGTCCGCCACTGGATTCCATGCTGGCGTTCAAAACAAATGTAAAAGCGAAAAAGAATGCAGCACCAATACCGATGAGGACTGGTTTCATTTTATCCCTCCCGATCGTCTATGAAGTCAACTTAAAATAAAATTAAATATACCGCGTTACCAAAAGACGGTCAATGAAAAAAAGGCTTCTGCGCAAACAGAAGCCTTATCTTATGAAATTAAATAATGAATAAACAAGCTACAGCCAAGAAGGAAAGCAAATAACGTATTAATGATGCCAGATGCTTTCATTGCTGGCATCACTTCTAGAGGTTGTGTATAGCGTTTGAACGTTTTGACAACACCGACTGCTTTTGGAGCGCTCAAAAACACGAGCAAGGACCAGACCGTTAAATCTGCGAAAAGCACCAATGCTACAATCCACAAATAAGATAAAATGAAAAATCCTGCAAGGATCGATACTGCTTTTTCTCTACCAACTAGAATGGCGAGTGTTTTACGTCCGCTTGCCGCGTCTCCTACCATATCGCGGATATTATTGGTCAACATGATAGCGGCTACTAGCAAGGTGCTTGGAATGGCTAGCAGAGCAGCATCAGTCGTAATATTTCCTGTCTGGATATAAAAAGCAATGATTACAATCAAGAAACCCATTACAACGCCAGAGAATAACTCTCCAAAAGGAGTATAAGCAATTGGGTAAGGTCCGCCTGTGTATAAGTAGCCAATCGCCATGGCTGCGCCACCTACTACTAGAAGCCACCAGCTAGTCTGGGAGCAAATCCAAATGCCGATTACCCCTGCAATGACATAGAGAATCAATGCTAATGTTAAAACAGTTTTAGGGGAGACGCCATTACGTACAATCGCTCCACCAATGCCAATTGAATTTTCGTTATCAAGGCCGCGAGCAAAGTCGTAGTATTCATTGAACATATTGGTTGCAGCTTGGATTAAGAGGCTCGCAATCAGCATGGCCCAAAATAATGGCCAATTGATACTTGTATGGTTTAGGGCGATCATCGTCCCTAAAAATACGGGAGCGAACGCGGCGGTCAAGGTGTGGGGGCGAGTCAATTGCCACCATACGCGCCAGCCGCTGTCTGCTTGAATTGAATGTGTCATATCGTACATCTCCTTTAATTCTTTCCAATTTACATTGTACCTTCAATTTCAAGGGAAATACAGCAAATGATGTGCTGATTTCAGCAGAAAGGGGTATGATAGAGAATAGAGATTAAAAAGTGAAGCAAGCTGAGCAGAATATGCACAGCTATAGAAAAACGGAGGGAATATGATGAATCCACAACCGTATTCATCGGCCGAAAAGATGCAAGACAGACGCTATATGGCGTATCAATTTTTTACAGAAACGATTGAAGTTTCCCGAATGTCCGCATTGGCTTTTTTTGAAGCTGGAGATCAGTTATTTAAAGGCAAGCGAATGTTTTGGCAAAATCGTGAAAATACATTTACGTTGGTTGGCCTTGGTCATGCACATGTCCTGTCAACGCCGAATAGCCATGGACGATTCGAAGATATAAAAACCGAGTGGCAAAGCTTGTGCGGACAAATCGTTAACGAGGAGCATGAAGTACAGCCTATCTTATTTGGTGGGTTTTCTTTTGATCCGTTAAACAAAACACAAAGCGTCTGGACGAACTTTCCTCAGGCTTATTTTGCAGTTCCTACGTATCAGCTGATCATCAAAGGTGAGCAAGCGTTTGTCAGCATTCATTTAATTACGAAAGAGGAAAACTCGTTCAATGAATTCGAAGCGCTTCGCAAAGAAAGGGACCGACTGATTCACGCTGCACAAGTATCTGAACTAAAAAGATACAGTAAACCGATGGCAATCAAATTAACAGAAATTAAAAAAGAACGCTATTTGGAATCAATCAAAAAAGTGACAGAAATCATCAAGGCAAAACAAGCTGAAAAAGTGGTAATTGCCCGCGCTTTGAAATTGCAATATGATCAAGCACTTTCTCCAGCTGCGGCATTAAATCAAATATCAGAAGAACAACCGGAAAGCTTTTTGTTCGGCATGGAAGCTCGAAATCAATTTTTCTTTGGTGCAAGCCCAGAACGCCTTGTCAAAGTAGAAAACCGTCAAGCGCTTTCGACATGTCTAGCAGGATCGATTCCTCGCGGGAAAACAGCTGAGCTAGACGCTCAATTAGGTGAAGAATTACTGCAGGATAAGAAAAATCGCTCTGAACATCAATATGTTGTCAAAATGATCAGTAAAGTATTCGATAAGCATACGACGAATCTGATTGTGCCCAAAATGCCGAAATTGATGAAAATCCGAGATATCCAACATCTGTATACACCAGTGGAAGGCGACTTAACCCAAGGTTCTACATTGCTCGACCTCGTGAAAGACCTGCATCCAACCCCAGCACTTGGAGGAGAACCAAAGCAAGAAGCGATGAGCTTAATTCGCCAGCATGAAACGATGAATCGCGGGTATTATGCAGCGCCAATTGGGTGGATAGATGCAAAAGGAAATGGTGAATTTGCAGTGGCCATCCGCTCGGCGTTGTTGAGTGGAAAAGAAGCTTATTTATATGCGGGCGGCGGAATTGTCGAAGATTCCAGCCCGGAATCGGAATACGCAGAAACATGGGTTAAATTCAGACCGATGCTCCGTGCGCTTGGAGGACAATTAAGTGACGAATCGTAAATTTTTAACCGAATATGTATCCGCCTTTACACAATCCCTTGTGGCTTCAGGTGTTTCGGATACAGTCATCAGCCCAGGGTCGAGGTCGACACCGCTTGCATATGCATGTATGAAACAAGAAGGACTAGCTGTACATCGTCAAATCGATGAACGTTCTGCCGCCTATTATGCACTCGGCTTGGCTAAAGCATCTGGCAAACCAGTTATGTTGCTTTGTACATCCGGCACTGCAGCTGCTAATTATTTTCCTGCAATCGTAGAAGCTTATTATGCGCGCGTACCACTGCTTGTTGTAACTGCAGACCGCCCGCACGAGCTGCGTGAAGTCGGAGCGCCACAAGCAATCAACCAAATCAACCTTTTTGGTGCGCATGTGAAATGGTCGGCAGATTTGCCGATGCCGGAAGAAAATAACCGACTAGACTTTCTGTCGCGCCATCTGCATCGCTCGATTGCGTCAACAAAAACGGAACCGAAAGGACCGGTGCATTTGAATGTGCCATTCCGTGAACCTTTGCGCATTGATTTTGAAATGAGCTATGAAAGCGAAGGTGAAGTTATTCACTTCGCTGCAGAATCAGCATTAAGCACACCTGCTGAGAAGTTCTTATTAGATACACTTAAACTCGAACGAGGCTTACTAGTAGTTGGTGAAATGCCAGAACCATTACCGCCTGAATTCTGGACGTTTGCTGAAAAATTGAAATGGCCAATTTTAGCGGATCCATTGTCGAATTTACGTGCAAATACGTCAGCAAACCTTCAAAGTCTAATTATCGATAGCTATGATGCCTTGCTAAAAAATGATGCATTCAAGTCAGCTATTCGACCTGAAGCTGTTATACGAATTGGACCTCAGCCGGTATCGAAGCCATTAACGGCATTTTTGACCTCGGTGAAACCTGAAATTTATGCGGTGATGGACGAGAGCCCGATGATGCGTGATGCTCAATCAGTGGTAACCCACCATCTTCAAACGGCTGCAAAATCGCTTTGGCAATTGCCAATCGATAAAAAATCTGGCACTGCTTACCTGACTGAATGGCAAAAAACATCAGATCTTTTCTGGAAGTTGGCCGATGAGCATTGTGACTCTGAACTTGATGAAGGCGTTTTGGCTCGCGCATTTTTCGAGGAGCTGGATAATTGCAACCTTGTCATTGGCAGTAGTATGCCGATTCGGGATGTCGATACGTATTTCCGTACGACGGATAAAGATATTCTGATGTATGCGAATCGTGGAGCAAATGGAATTGACGGCGTTGTCTCGACAGCGTTTGGCGTGCATGCCGCAAATAAACGCCATACCTATCTGTACATCGGTGACTTATCATTCCTTCATGACATGAATGGTTTGATTGCATCTCGATTCCAAGAGACCGACATGACAATCATTATCATGAATAATGACGGCGGCGGCATTTTCTCCTATTTGCCTCAGTCGGAAGAAGAACGTTATTTTGAGGAATTATTCGGTACGCCGACAGGCTTGAAATTTGAAGATGCAGCACGTATGTATGACGCTGAATATGCGGCAGTTGAGACAAAGCAGCAATTGATCGATGCATTGCGTACAGAAAAGCGCAAAGCAGTAAAAATCATTGAAGTATTTACAGACCGCGACAACAATACACGAACTCACAGGAAGTTATGGAATCGGCTGAATGAGGAGCTGGGGAAATAATGGAAGAATCTATTGAAGGTGTCAGGTATCATGTAGATATATTAAATGAAAACCAAAACCGGACGGTGGTTTTTCTTCACGGCTTTACAGGCAGTACAGCAACATGGAATGAAATCGCTGCCGCGCTGCCAGGTTATAAAATTGTGTTAATTGATTTACTGGGACATGGAAAAACAGAGAGCCCCCAACAAGCGTCTCGCTATGAGATGGAGTTGCAGGTCCGCGATTTAAAAAAGTTGCTGGATAAACTGGAACTTACAGATTATGCACTAGCTGGCTACTCGATGGGAGGGCGTACGGCTCTCGCTTTTGCAGCAGCTTTTCCAGAACACATTAAGGTATTGATTCTTGAAAGCGCCTCTCCAGGTTTGAAAACAACAGCAGAACAAGTGGAGCGTAAATTACGTGATGAAAAACTGGCGGAACGAATTCTAGGAGACGGATTGTTGGAGTTTGTTGAGTTTTGGGAAAAAATCCCGTTGTTCGAAAGTCAGAAAAATTTACCTGCTAACGTGCAGGAACGTATTCGTCAGGAGCGGATTGCTCAGAAACCGTTAGGACTCGCCAATAGTTTGATCGGTATGGGAACCGGTTCGCAAGCTTCGTATTGGGAAGGGTTAAATGGCTTAAACATGCCGGTTTTATTGATCGCTGGAACGATGGATGCGAAGTTTATGGAAATTGCGAAACGGATGGAAGAGCGGCTGGCTACAGCAACTTTTTGTGCAATTGAAGCTGGACATGCAATTCATGTGGAAAAACCTGCCGAGTTTGCTACAATAGTAAGTGAGTATTTGAGTGCTAACTACCAAGGAGGAAAATCATGACACGCGAATGGGTTACAGAACGTACATATGAAGACATTAAGTATGAAACGCATAAAGGAATTGCAAAAATTACGATCAACCGCCCGGAGGTACGCAATGCGTTCCGTCCGAAAACGGTTCACGAATTGATCGATGCATTTTCACGTGCACGCGACGATTCTAAAGTCGGCGTTATCGTCTTAACAGGCGAAGGCGAAAAAGCATTCTGTTCAGGCGGAGATCAATCTGTCCGTGGACACGGTGGCTATGTTGGCGAAGACGAAATTCCACGTTTGAACGTATTGGATCTGCAGCGCTTGATCCGCGTTATCCCGAAACCGGTCGTAGCAATGGTTGCTGGTTTTGCAATCGGCGGCGGACACGTCTTGCACGTTGTGTGCGATTTAACAATTGCTGCTGACAATGCACGATTCGGTCAAACTGGACCGCGCGTTGGATCGTTTGATGCTGGATATGGTTCAGGCTATCTTGCACGCATCATCGGCCATAAGAAAGCACGTGAAATTTGGTATTTATGCCGTCAGTACGATGCGCAAGAAGCGCTTGATATGGGCTTAGTCAACACGGTTGTGCCTTTGGATCAACTGGAAGACGAGACTGTAAAATGGTGTGAAGAAATGCTTGAAATGAGCCCGACAGCATTGCGTTTTGTAAAAGCTGCTATGAACGCTGATACGGATGGCCTTGCTGGACTTCAACAAATGGCTGGAGACGCAACGTTATTGTATTACACAACGGACGAAGCAAAAGAAGGCCGCGACGCGTTTAAAGAAAAACGCAAACCGGACTTTGGTCAATTCCCGCGTTTCCCGTGATTTTGAATAATTGAAAGCTGTCCTCTCGAGGGCAGCTTTTTTATAAAGAAAGGATTTTTCATATGATGTATCCGAATTGGCTGTCTCAACGCGCCCATTTGAGTGGCAGCCGCATGGCGCTATCGTTCGAAGACCGGGAGTGGACATTTGCAGAACTGAATGACTTGGCGCTTGAGTATGCCGGGAAGCTAACAGCATTGGGTGTCAATAAAAACAGTCGGGTGGCGTTTTTATCGAAATCACATCCTCAATTCGTCATGATGATGTATGCGTGTCTGCACGTGGGCTGCGAAATGGTCATGCTGAACGAACGGCTATCAAAGGCGGAACTTACATATCAATTGAATGATTCGGAAGTGGACTTCACGTTAGTCGACGATGCATTGCAAGAGAATGTCGATCATCCGCATAAAACGCTCTTCAGCGAAGTGGAGAGTATGGATAATCAACCTGTTGTAGTAGAGACGGAATGGCAGCCGGGGCGAACAATTTCAATCATGTATACATCTGGTACTACGGGCAATCCAAAAGGCGTCAGACAAACGGCGGAAAATCATTTTTCCAGTGCGGCTTCTTCCGCGCTAAATATCGGAATTGCGCCAGACGATGTTTGGTTATGTACGGTCCCATTATTTCATATCAGCGGTTTTTCGATTTTGATGCGCTCAATCGTATATGGAATGGGCGTCAGATTGCATGCGAAATTCGACGCGGAGCAATGTGCACACGAACTGCAAAAAGGGCTTGCCACGCATATGTCGGTAGTAGGCGTCACACTGGAACGGATATTGGCGACTTTAAAAGAACTGGATTTGAAAGTGTCTCCACGGTTTAAAGTCATGCTTGCGGGAGGTGGTCCGATTCCGCCAAACTATATCCATCAAGCTGAAAGCTACGGTATATCGGTTTTGCAAACATATGGCATGACCGAGACTTCGTCTCAGACGACAACTTTGCAACCTGGTGATGCAGATCGCAAAGTCGGTTCTTCCGGAAAGCCATTGTTTTTATACCAACTGAAAATCGACGGAGCATTAAAAGCCGGAGACATTGGTGAAATCCATATTCGGGGACCGCAAGTATCACCTGGTTATATTGGAAAATTTGCCGATCGCGATATCCAACAAGATGGCTGGCTGCATACAGGGGACATGGGCTATCTGGACGAAGAGGGATTTTTATATGTAGTCGATCGCCGTTCTGACCTTATCGTATCAGGCGGAGAGAATATCTACCCCGCTGAAATCGAGAAAGTGCTTCTTGCACATCCAGCGGTTCGAGAAGCCGGCGTATGCGGCAAAGAGCATGATGTATGGGGAGAAGTGCCAGTAGCTTTTGTGGTACTAAATGAAGCACTACATGAGACCGAGCTAATGGAATTCTGTCAGTCGCGTCTTGCCTCTTATAAAATGCCGAAATCGATAAGAAAAGTGGATGCATTACCGCGCAATGCATCGAATAAGCTTTTGAGAAGAGAGCTGAAAACATGGAATTGATGATTGAGTCAATAGAGCTGAAAACGATTAAAGAACCATTGAAACGAGCGTTTAAAACGTCGCTGCAAACGGTCACGGAGCGGGAAAGCTTGCTAGTTAAAGTATCTTCGAATGAAGGGCTTGAAGGTTTTGGTGAATGCGTAGCTTTTTCAACGCCTTGGTATACAGAAGAAACGGTCACAAGCAGTCGTTTTGTTATCGAGCATGTACTAGCGCCACTTTTAATTAAAAAAACTTTAGAAAGTCCCGAGCAAGTGGATCAATTGTTTTCCTCAGTTAAAGGCAATCCCATGGCGAAAGCGGCGGTTGAGACAGCGGTTTGGGATTTATTTGCGAAAAAACGGGGAATGCCGCTTTGGCAAATGCTCGGTGGATCAGGAAAAGCTGTGCCAGCCGGCGTCGTTATTGCGGCCGATGAAGACAAGATTGCACAATTAGTGGATTCGGCGGTGGAAGCAGGATATGGCCGAGTTAAAATTAAAATCACGCCATCTAGCAATATTGATAACTTAAAAACACTCATCAGCCAATTTCCGGATCTCTTGTTTTTTGCTGATGCTAACGGGGCATTTTCAGAAAAAACGTGGGAGCGGCTTCTGGAATTTGATCGAGTGGGTTTCACATTGATCGAACAGCCCTTTGGTGAACAGGAATGGCAATTGCATGCGCGTGCGAAGCGAAAGATGTCGACGGCTATTTGCCTAGATGAAAGCATCAGCAGCTTAGAAGATGCCAAACGGGCAATTGATGAACAAGCTGCAGACATTTTTGTCTTAAAGATGGGGAGACTTGGAGGTTGGAGTGAGACGTTAAAAATAGTCGAACTTTGCCGTACGCATTCTATTGGGATGTGGGTTGGCGGCATGATCGAATTCGGAGTTTCAAAAGCTCATAATTTGGCACTTGCATCTCTGCCTGGCATTACGTTGCCTGGCGACTTTTCCGCTTCACGCCATTTTTGGGATTACGATATCATCGAACCTGAAATCACGATTGAAAATGGGGCAGTTGCGTTGAGTACAGAAGTGGGAATTGGTTATAGCGTCAACTGGCCGGAAAAGGGGGGAGAAACATGAAACGAATAGCTATTATAATTGCAGCTATGACGTACTTATTAATCATGGATTTTTTTCCGAAACTGGATGGCTTTGAAATGGGCAAGTGGATCGCGTTAGGGGTTATTGCAGTCGTATTTTTATCTGGAGGATTTGCAGTAAACAAAGAAGACAACAAAAGACTTGAAGCTAAGTGGATGCTTTTCTCTACGATTTACATTATCCTATTGCTCTTCGTATTGCCGTTGTTAGGCGGCGAGTCGACGATGGGTGTATCTCTAGACAATCCGATTGTTTTGCTGCTGTTAGCGATAACTGTGGTGCAAATGATGATTAAAATATCGAGAAGCAAAAAGGAGAACAATGTATGAAATTTTACATAGCATCCAGTTTCGCGAATCAGGAAATGGTGAGAAAGCTAAGCCGCCTATTAATGCAACAAGGACACAAACAAACTTACGATTGGACAAAGAACGATAGGGCAGAGAGTGCAGAAGCTCTTTCTACAATTGGACAGCTTGAAAAAAAAGCTGTCTCTGACTGCGACGTCTTCTTCATTTTATTGCCCGGAGGTAAAGGCAGTCATATCGAACTCGGACTGGCTTTAGCGGGTGAGAAAAAAGTGTATTTGCTCTCTGAAACGGATGTCTTCTCAGATATTTCGATGTCGACTACGTTTTATCATTTGCCGGAAGTGGAGAGAGTTATTGGCACACTGGAGGACTTGACGGAAATTGTAGCAGCATCGGTAAGTAATTCAGTGATCTATTCTTCTGCGAAGAAATAGAAAGCATTCTAAATAAGGGGACATGGCGATGAACAGTATCGAAAGTGAAATTAAGCATTTTGCAATCGGCATGCCGGAAAAACTTACTTACGGGGAAGGCGAGGAGATGCTGACAGCAATTTGCAAAAAGCCGGTCCAGCAAGCTTTCTTATCGAAAGATGGTTTTCATGGTGACGGGGTGGCAGATAAGAAACATCATGGCGGACCTGACCGCGCTGTCTGCATTTATCCTTTTGAACATTATGCATTATGGGAAAAAGAGTTTGGTATCACACTGCCGCCAGCCGCCTTTGGCGAAAATTTGACGCTGACGAATGTGCTCGAGGAAGACATTTGTATCGGTGATGTTTTGCGAATCGGAGAAGCTGTCATTCAAGTGACGCAAGGGCGTGTGCCATGCAACACAATCGATCGGCGCATCGAGATGGCTCCGTTTTTAAAAGCGATGGTGAAGACCAGCTTAACTGGCTATTTATGCCGTGTGCTTGAAGAGGGAATGATCGCTTCAGATGATAAAGTGACTGTGATTGAACGGGACCCGAAAAAGATCTCCGTTTTATATGCCAATAACGTGAATTTCCATCAACCGAAAGATGCTGAGGCAATTCAACGAGTATTAGAAGCGAAAGCACTTGCGCCTGAATGGCGGGATGGGCTGACAAGAAGGTTAGAAAAATTGACACATTAAAAAAGCACCGCGAATCTCGATTCGCGGTGCTTTTCGTTATTTTAAAATGATCTCTAATGTTTGTAAATTTTGTTCCATCAAGGTGAAATACGTTTCTTCATTGTCGATATTCTCTTGTGTCAGGACGCCCAAATTGTGCATTTCGACTGCTTCGGCGTTGACTTCTTTTTGGATAACTTTCGTTAAGTTAGACGAGACATTTTGCTCGAAAACAATATATTGAATATTTTCTTGTTTCGCAAGGTCAACGATTTCAGTCAATTCTTTTTGAGAGGGTTCATCTTGACTGTTCAATCCCGCAATTGCAATTTGTTCGAAGCCGTATGGTTCAGCGATGTAACCGAATGCGGCATGCGATACGAAGAATGTCTTTTTCTCAACACGGTCAGCCAATGCAGCAAACGATTGATCAAGTTTTTCCAGTTCCGTAATCAGCGCGGCGTAATTGCTTTCAAAGTCTTCTGTATGATCAGGATCTTGTTCAACTAGTGAATCCTTGATTGACTCCGCTAATTTCTGGCTAAGAACTGGAGACATCCAAACATGAGGGTCAGTTTCTCCATGGGCATGGTCATCGTGACCTTCTTCAGTAGCTTCCTCTTCTGAATGTTCGTCTGTATGCTCATCTTCGTGCGGACTTGTTGCAGCCACCAATTCTTCGTCTGAAATGGCATCAGCTGTTGCTACGAAAGTGACTTGTTCTTTTTTTAACGTGTCTTGCGCTTTTCCAATAAATCCTTCCAATCCTAGACCGATATAGAACATTAAATCAGCTTTCGCCAATTGAATCATGTCCTGTTGAGTCGGCTCAAAGGTATGCTCATTCGCTCCAGCCGGGTAAATAGATCGAACTTCAACATATTCAGCCCCAATTTGTTCCGTAAAATAAGTTAGTGGGTAAGCTGTTGTATAAACTTGTACTTTCGATTCATCGATTTGTTTTTCCTCTACTTGTTCAAGTCCAGCAGGAGTTCCACAAGCCGCTAATAATAGAACAAATGATAGAGATGCTATAATTTTTATCATACTTAAGCCTCCAAAATGTAACGGTTACGTTTAAAATACCTATCGAATCATACAGTAAATCGTCCTAAAAAACAAGAAAAACCACCAATTATTTCTTTGGTGGCCACTTTTCAGGTACAAAATCGATTCCGCCTTCATGAAATGGATGACAGCTTAAAATACGGCGGATGGCGAGAAAGCCGCCTTTCAATGCACCGTGCTTTTCAACAGCTTCAATTCCATAATGTGAGCAGGTCGGATAAAAGCGGCAGCTTGGCGGCGACAATGGAGAGATAAACCGCTGATAAAAGCGGAACGTTTTTAGTAATAAGGTTTTCAAGTACACTCATCTTCTTTCGTGAGGATTGTCTATATGTTTATTGTAAGCAGGAGAAAGGTATAAATAAAGCAGAAGAACTTATTAAACTGAGGAGTGTGAATGAGATGTCGAAAGAATTGAATCAGGAACTGAATGTGCAGGTGGCGACTTGGTCGGTGATGTATACAAAATTACATAATTTCCATTGGTACGTTAAAGGTCCTTCATTTTTTACGTTGCACGTAAAGTTTGAAGAATTATACAACGAAGCTACGCTGCATATGGATGAAATTGCGGAGCGACTTTTGGCGCTTGGGGGAAAACCGGTTGCCACGATGAAAGAACAATTAGAGCTATCAGTCGTTAAAGAAGCAACTTCGAAAGAAAATGCAGAACAAATGGTCGATGCTGTTGTGAAAGATTACAATAAAATCATGAAATCCTTGAAAAAGGGGATGGAATTGGCAGCAAAAGACGGTGATGACATGACTGAGGATTTGTTCAATGCCCTCCACCAAAATCTTGAGAAGCATTCTTGGATGTTGTCTGCATTTCTTGGTGAAAAGAAGTAAAATAGAGATACTGGAGCGTACACGGAACGTCAGTGTACGCTTTTTCTTATGAGCCAAGGAGTGAGTGGATGAAATACATAGATTTGAACGGCATTGAATGCGAACTTTCTTTTGAAAAAGACGCATTTCCGGCACCCTGCAAACATGTTTTGGTCATTTGCAAATTCGATGGTCAGTGGATCCTTACGAAACATAGGAAAAGAGGGCTTGAGTTTCCAGGTGGGAAAACAGAGCCAGGTGAAAGTTTACAACAGGCGGCAATTAGGGAAGTATACGAAGAAACGGGTGCTGTCGTTGCAGAACTGGAGTGGTTTGCAGAATATCGCGTGCATACGGAAGAGCCATTTTGTAAAACTGTTTTTCTTGGCAAGGTATTGCGAATAGAATCGATAGAGTTGATGGAGACTGAAGGCATCGTTTTTATAGATGAACTGAAACCAGACAGTCAATATAGTTTTTTAATGAAAGACGATGGCATGAAGGCAATTATAAAGAAGGTGGAGCAGCTTGGAAAATGGAACGATTAAATCAAAAAAAATGTATCCTTCCCCGAACCCGCATGTACAATTAACGGAAATCAGCTATTGGTCGGATGGATTGATCGTCAAAGGATTATTGGCTGAGCCTAAAAAGCCAGGTGAATACAGTGGAATTCTGTATTTACGCGGTGGCATTCAATCGATCGGCATGGTCAGGCCAGCACGCATTGCGCAATTTGCAGCGAAAGGCTTTGTCGTATTTGCACCTTATTACCGGGGGAACCGCGGCGGCCAAGGACGTGATGAGTTTGCAGGGGAAGATCGCTGGGATGCGGTTTATGCAGTGGATGTGTTAAAGCAATTCTCGAATGGAGCAGTACACTTATTGGCTTTTTCACGAGGAGGCATTATGGCGCTGTGGACCGCTGTTTTGCGTAATGATATCACTTCAATCGTGACGTGGGCTGGTGTGACAGATACCGTTTTGACGTATAAAGAGCGGCCGGATATGCGGCGGATGATGAAGCGGCTTTATGGCGGCACGCCGAATACAGCACTCGGGGCATTTGAAGAAAGAAATCCGTTGATGCGCTTGAACGATGTAGAAGCGCCGATCCTTATTATTCACGGATTGAAAGATGAAAATGTTTTTCCGGCACAAGCGTATTTATTGGAAGAAGCATTGAAATTGAATGAGCAAACGCATGAGACGTGGTATTTCCCGGAATACACGCATTTTTTTCCGCCTGCTGTGAACCGCAAAACAGCAAATGCGTTGGCTATTTGGATGAAGAATCAGGAATAGACTTGATTAGTTAAATAGACATAAAAAAGAAGCTATCCGCTGTGGATAGCTTCTTTTTGGGATTAATTTTTAATCGGTCCGCCTTTTTCACTGATGTCAGTGGAGACTGTGCCGAATTTTTTGAAGTTTGCTTCGAATTCACGAGCAAGTTCTTTCGCTTTTTGATCGTAAGCGTCTTTGTCATCCCATGCGTGACGAGGGTTCAACACTTCAGTCGGCACTCCTGGAATTTCTTTCGGAATTTGCAGACCGAATACCGCTTCTTGTTCCATTTCGACGTTCTGCAGCTCGCCTTTGATCGCTGCGCGCACCATTGTACGTGTATAAGACAATTTCATGCGGCTTCCGACGCCGTAGACGCCACCAGTCCAGCCCGTGTTCACTAGGAACACTTCAGAACCGTGCTCATCGATTTTCTCGCCGAGCATTTCAGCATAAACTGTCGCGTGCAATGGAAGAAAAGGAGATCCGAAGCACGTAGAGAATGTCGCTTCTGGAGAAGTGACGCCGCGCTCAGTGCCAGCAAGTTTTGATGTATATCCGCTAAGGAAATGGTACATCGCCTGCTCTTTAGTCAATTTGCTGATTGGAGGCAATACGCCGAATGCATCTGCAGTCAAAAAGACGATCGTTTTCGGATGTCCAGCTACTGATGGAAAGACGATGTTTTTGATCGCATGGATCGGATAAGCTGCACGTGTGTTTTCTGTTAGAGAACCGTCAGCGTAATCCGGGATGCGTGTATCTTCATCGACTACTACGTTTTCAAGCACAGAGCCGAATGTGATTGCGTCATAAATTTGCGGCTCGTGTTCGCGCGTCAAGTTGATCGTTTTTGCGTAGCAACCGCCTTCGATATTGAAAACGCCGTTATCTGACCAGCCGTGCTCGTCATCGCCGATCAATTTGCGGTTCTCGTCTGCTGATAACGTCGTCTTACCAGTTCCAGACAATCCGAAGAACAATGATACATCTCCTTCTTCGCCAACGTTCGCTGAACAGTGCATAGGAAGGATGCCTTGTTCAGGAAGCAAATAGTTCATGATTGAGAAGATCGCTTTTTTCATTTCGCCGGCATATTCAGTTCCGCCGATCAAAATGATTTTTTGTTCCATCGATACGATGATGAACGTTTCAGAATCCGTGCCATCTACAGCAGGATTAGCCTGGAAAGTCGGTGCATAGACAACAGTGAATTGCGTTTCGTGGTTTGCCAATTCTTCTTTTGTCGGACGGATGAACAATTGATGAGCGAATAGGTTATGCCAAGCGTATTCGTTGATGGTCTGAATGCCTAGGCGTGATTCAGGATCAGCACCGGCAAAACCTTTGAATACGTACAGCGCATCTTTTTGTTTCATGTGGTCCAGCACTTTAGCGTATAAATTCTCGAAAACTTCGGATGAAATTGAACGGTTTACAGAACCCCAATCAATTTTGTCTTTAGAAATGGCTTCATCTACGATATATTTGTCTTTAGGAGAACGGCCAGTGTATTTGCCAGTTTCAGCTTTTACAGCGCCATCCTTTGTCAAAACAGCTTCGCCACGAGATGTAGCTGCTTCGATTAATTGTGGAACGGATAATTGCATGTGTATATTTTGGCCATTTAAAAGATCCTTTAAATTGCTTGATAAGTTTACTGGATTCATTTATATGTACCTTCCTTTTCGGTTATTCCCATAGCCATGGGGAGCTTGTATATTTCGTAAATTAGTATAACACATTCTATCAATTAGTCTATACTAATAACCGAAAGACACAAAAAAGTAACATTAAATTGACATTAATCAATTCAACAGGATGCTTGATAAAAATTTACGCTTGTATTTCTTGAAAAACGTTGACATCGCAATATACATTCCGTATGATGAAAAATTGAACGGATACTCTTATTCCGAGCTGGTGGAGGGGGCAGGCCCTATGAAACCCGGCAACCTGCTGCAATGATGCAGCGCTGGTGCCCAACCTGAAGCAAGGCTCACAGGCCTTGGATGATAAGAGTGAAAGGTGCTTATGATGATTTCTCCTTTCCTCATTGAATGATGAGTGAAGGGATTTTTTTATGAATCGCCCTTAATCCTCGTGTACAAAGGCCACAACGGCTTGAAGTTCAATCCAGAATGTTTGGAACGGACTTGACATGGGAAAACGAGTACCGTATCAATTTCGAGAGCAATCTCGCAGGATATAAGGAGGAGTTTTTTTTGACAAACCGTCGATTATTTACATCAGAATCAGTAACAGAAGGACATCCGGATAAAATCTGTGACCAAATCTCAGATGCCATCCTAGATGCGATATTAGCAGAAGACCCGAATGCACGTGTGGCATGCGAAACGACAGTAACAACTGGTTTGGTGCTTGTTGCGGGAGAAATTACAACATCTACATATGTAGATATTCCGAAAGTAGTGCGTCAAACAGTTAAAGAAATCGGTTATACACGCGCGAAATATGGTTTTGACTCTGAAACAAGCGCAGTGCTGACGGCGATTGATGAGCAGTCAGCGGATATCGCAGCTGGAGTCAACGTGGCACTTGAAGCACGCGAAGGCCAGATGACAGATAAAGAGTTAGATGAAATCGGTGCAGGGGACCAAGGTCTAATGTTCGGTTACGCATCAAATGAAACAGAAGAGTTGATGCCATTGCCAATCAGCTTGGCACATAAATTGGCACGCCGTCTTGCAGAAGTTCGTAAAGAAGAAATTCTTCCTTACTTACGTCCGGATGGTAAAACGCAAGTAACAATCGAATACGATGAAAACAACAAACCGGTTCGCGTTGACACAATCGTTATTTCTTCTCAGCATCACCCAGAAGTGACGCTTGAGCAAATCCAACGCAACATTAAAGAATACGTGATCAACGAAGTTGTTCCGACTAACTTGATCGACGAAGAAACAAAATACTTCATCAACCCGACTGGCCGTTTTGTTATCGGCGGACCTCAAGGAGATGCAGGTTTGACTGGCCGTAAAATCATCGTAGATACGTACGGCGGTTATGCACGCCACGGCGGTGGTGCATTCTCAGGTAAAGATGCAACTAAAGTGGACCGTTCTGGTGCATACGCTGCACGTTATGTAGCGAAAAACATTGTCGCAGCTGGCCTTGCAGACAAATGTGAAGTTCAATTGGCATATGCAATCGGTGTAGCACATCCGGTTTCCATCGCTATCGACACATTCGGATCAGGCAAAGTGAGCGAAGACACATTGATCGACCTTGTACGCGCAAACTTCGATTTGCGTCCGGCTGGAATCATCAAGATGCTTGACCTTCGTCGTCCAATCTACAAACAGACTGCTGCATACGGACATTTCGGCCGTACTGACGTGGATCTTCCATGGGAACGCACTGATAAAGCTGCAACACTTGCGGAGCAATCAGGCGTTGCTGGAAAATAAGTACATTTATATAGAAGAAAAGACGATCAGCTAATATGCTGATCGTCTTTTTTTATTAAAATAAGAATGACTTCTAGAAAAAGCCCACGCATTGCAAGCTGTGACATTTCTTATTTTTGAAGTGTTTTATAATATGCGCCTTTTTCGGCGTATTCACGGACAATGCGTTCCATGTCCATTTTATCTTCATCGTTCAGTTCACGAACGACTTTCGCAGGGCGACCGAAAGCGAGCATGCCAGGTGGAATCACTTTTCCTTGGGGAACGAGGCTGCCGGCACCGATAAATGCACCTTCGCCAACTTCTGCGCCATCTAAAATGATGGAGCCCATGCCAACTAATGCTCCTTTGCGGATTTTGCAGCTGTGCAACGTCACTTGATGGCCGATCGTCACATTGTCTTCTAAAATCAGCGGATTGTTTGGACTTTGGTGCAACATGCAGAGATCTTGGATATTGGTGTTGTTGCCAATCACGGTCGGGGCGACGTCGCCGCGAATGACGGTGTTGAACCAAACGGACGAATCTGCTCCGATGGTGACGTCGCCTGTGATTGTCGTGTAATCAGCGATAAAAGCTGATGGGTCGATGGATGGGTGTTTGCCTTTAAACGGATAAATCATGGGTAGACCTCCAATTTGATAATAGCTCCCTTTAATCCTATCAAATTCGGTGCAAAGGTCAAAATATTGGCGCGTTCATAAGGAAAAGGAGATGATGGATTTAGGAAAGTGCATGAACATTAGATTGCTAAACAAGGAGGAGCCGCATGACTTTGAAATTCAGTATGTTAGATCAATCTCCCATTTCGGAAGGCGGCACACCGCAGCAAGCTTTGAAAGAGACAGCTAGACTGGCGCGTAGTGCTGAAAAATGGGGCTATACGCGTTTTTGGGTGTCAGAGCATCATGACGCGCCTACTTTGGCTGGGTCGAGTCCTGAAGTGCTGATAGCGCATCTGGGGGCCGTGACAAAGACCATTCGTCTAGGTTCGGGTGGCGTGATGTTGCCGCATTACTCACCCTTTAAAGTTGCAGAGAATTTTAAGCTTCTTGAAGCGCTATATCCGGGACGGATCGATGCAGGAATGGGGAGAGCGCCGGGAGGAATGCCGCGCGCCAGTTACGCACTCAATAACGGAAAACCACGCGACGCGAAAAAATTTCCCGAGCAAATCGATGAACTGCGCATGTATTTAGAAGACACCATACCAGAAGACCATCCTTATTTCGGCATGCAAGCGACGCCCGTGACAGAGACAGCCCCGCCTATTTGGATGCTGGGATCGGGTGAAAGTTCGGCGCTGTTGGCAGCTGAGAAAGGGTTGCCGTATATGTTTGCTCAATTTATCAACGGCGAAGGCGGGCAAAGTTTCGCGAAGAGCTACCGGGAACGGTTTAAATCACATAATGGCAGCAAACCCTATCAAGGAATTGCTATATTCGTTGTCTGCCAAGATACCGAGGAACAGGCAGAGCATGTGGCTTCTTCAATGGATTTGGCCCTTGCTCTAAGCGCCCAGCATAAGCCAACAAACGGCACGCCCACGCCTGAGAATGCAATGTCTTATCCATATACCAAATTTGAACGACTTCTTGTAGAAGAAAATCGCAAGCGCATGATTATTGGTTCGCCAAAGCAAGTGGTAGACAAACTTGAGAAACTTGCGGCAGCATATAATGCAGATGAAGTGATGCTTGTCACCATTACTTATAATTTTGAAGATAAACTAAAATCCTATCAATTGATCGCAGAAGAAATGAGAAAACGCCAGACGGTTTAATCCATCTGACGTTTTTTCTATTCTCCGTATGTTTTCAGCACTTCTTGAAGAGAAATCCGTTCGATTTTTCTGCGACTCAAGAATGTGCTGGCGAAGTAGATGACAAGCAGGATGCCGAGTGCGATCAATCCGTAAACAGGTTTGAACATTAATGGCAGGACAACACCATAATCTTGGGCAAACACTACGATTAATTGGCTTAGCACAAAAAGCGCAATCGGCAGGCTAATGAGAAAGGACAGCAGCGCATACACCAAGTAGCTTCTCAGAACCATCGCATTCACTTCACGTTTGTTGTAGCCGAGAACTTTCAATAAGGAAATTGCATAATAATTCCATTCCACTGTAAAGGAGGTTAATACAAATAGTATGCTCCCAGCAATGACCGCTGCTCCAGCAATCAGAACATTGAAGATCAAATTGGAATAACTGGCCAGTGATTCGGATTGTTTGATAATGCCTTCCTTCGAAAGGATGACAGGGTAAATTTCCGGTGAAGGAGACTTTAGTGAATAAATTCCGTTAAATAAGTCAGGTGTACGGTTGTCCGTCAAAAGCAGACTGAGTAATTCCCGTTCCATGTAGATTTTGTCAGTTGTGAATTCATTCACCACGCCACGAACGGTAAATTCGGTTTCAACGTTGTTAATGTTTACGATTATGGAGTCACCAGGTGTGATGTCTTGGGTGATTTTCAAACGTTCACTGATGATGACGCCATCAGCAAGAGCAGCGGTAATTTCTTTGCCGTCTGCGTCATAAAGTTGGTACAGGCGATTGTCAGGAGCAAGTCCTTGAAGGACAACAGAATTGTTTCCAACCAAGGCGAAGGGGTAGCTCAGGAATTTTTCTTCTCCGACTTGCAAATCGGGCAAAGGTTGAGCTGGATCTAGAGCAGCTTCGTATTCATAATCGACCTCAGCTAAGTAACCAATCGTTATACGATCGATCGTGTCATTGAGCATCAAAGCAAATAAAATCAATAATGTGGAAAACAAGATACCGATGAAAAAAATCAAAAAACTGCTGGTGCTACGTATAGCTTGCAGGTATTTAAATTTGGTTGCGCCTGATGATTTTGATAACAGCTTGCTTACGATTCGACTTAAGCGATTGATCGACTGGTGGACAGGGGGCGAGAGAAGCGACAAGGCACGTTCTCCCAGTATGCGGTAGATGACAAAACCGGATACTGTGGAAAAGAACAATAGCGGCACCAAAATAGCGGTTGCGAATACAGTGAAGCTTTGACCAATGCTTGTAGAGGGCAATAAATAAAAGTCCAAGTACAAAGCTTTCAGAGGATCGGCAGCAAGCCAACCAAGTACATATCCGATGGCAAGCATCGCGAGTGCAAAGGCTGAGATTGCGATAAAGTACGGTAACGCAATTTCGATCCGTTTATAACCAAGGGCTTTTAATATGCCGATTTGGCTTCGCTCAGCTTGCAATAGATTAAAAATCATGATGGAAACAATAATGACCGCAATCGACGCGATAAAAATGCTGAGGCCCAGTGATATTGTCTTTCCTTCACTGATTTCTCCATAAATTGCACCACTGCGGATCATGTTTTCTGTAGCGACGATTTGAGTGATGAACGGAAGTTTTTGTACATCGAAAGAAGTGTCCAGTGCCGCTACATCTGGAATAGTACCCGCGATTCTGAAGTTTTCTTGCGTATTCAGTTGCTCGTAGGCTACATCAGTCAGCAATATTAACGACTTTAAAGAGCCATCCACGTTTAAGCTATTGTCGAACATTGGCAATGTATAATCGGGAAATAGGACAAAGCCTGTGACTGTATAGTCATTGCCGTCTATTGCCAGAACGTCACCAATGTTAATATTGTTTTTTTCAGCGTATATTTTATTGATAGCAAGTTCTGTTGAATCTGATGGCTTTCGACCTTGTTCGATAAATGAGCGATTGATGCGTTTCGCATCTTTGGCCATTAATGCAGTGTGGCCTTCGCCATCCAATGTATAATTAAGGATTTTAAATTCCCTCAGTTCGAGTGATGCAGTGGGATACTGAAGTTCAATAGCGTCGATACGCTGCTTTATCAACTGCTGAAAAAGTGACGGATTGGATTGTTTCATGTCACTCAATGAAAAGAGGCCATCGGATAGAAGCTTAGACACTATCGGATCTTGTGCTTCTTGTTCTGACACGGTGTTCAGCATATCAATAGAAAAGTCTTCCTGGTTGTACTCTTCGAGGTAACGCTCTGTCGGTTCTTCGATACCACTGATTCCGTAGAACATCATCGTGTAGGTAAGGGAACTGAGTATGATGATGATTCCGATAGCGATAAGCTGCATCCATTTTTTGCGAAACGCCTTGAGTACATTTTTCTGCAGCATCTTGCACCCCTCCTTACCCCCAATGAATGTCGTGGGCATCTTTTTTGATTGGATTGACAGATACTTCTATGATTTTTCCAGAATTCATCTTGATCACTTTGTCGGACATTTCGGAAATGCCCGTATTATGCGTGATGATGACGATTGTTTTCTTGTATTCCGTATTAAGGTCTTGCAGCAATTTCAGGATGTTTTTTGAATTATCTTCGTCAAGTGACCCCGTTGGTTCATCGCAGAAGATAACTGCTGGATTTTTGGCGAGGCTGCGGGCAACTGAAACCCGTTGTTGTTCACCGCCAGAAAGTTGGCTCGGGTATTTATCACGCGTATGTTCTAAACCGATTTTCACGAGTAATTCATCGATGTCCAATGGGTCTGTTCCAATATCTGCGCCGACTTGAATATTTTCATAGACCGTCAGATTCTGAAGTAAATTATATTGCTGAAAGATGAATCCCAAATATTGACGGCGGAAACGAGTCATGGCGCTTTCCGAAAGCTTGGTCAATTCTTGTTCCTGAAATGTGATTTTGCCGGAGGTTACAGTATCTAAACCACTAATCACATTAAGAAGAGTGCTTTTCCCGCTGCCACTTGGTCCTAGAATCACAACGAATTCACCTTCATAGATTTCCAAATCGATATTTTTTAAGGCATCCGTCGAAATATCTCCGTTTCGATAAGTCTTTGTCACACCTGTTAATGTAATCAAGTTAGTCACCCCAGTCTGTTAATAAGAAACATAAGTCTATTATAGTTTAAATATTCTGAAAATATAACATTGCATGCTTCATTAACTTGGACTATACGCATACTATAATTGTTGAAAGTGGCGTCAGCTAAACACAGACCTATTCCTGTGCTTCAAATTCATTTCTTATATCGCCAACCAATTCTTCTAACAAGTCTTCTAATGTCACCATCCCTATAACTTTTCGGCCGTTGCCGAGTACGATGGCGCAGTGCACATTGGCTTTTTGCATATTTTTGAACAATTTGTCGAGCTTTTGGAATTCGTAGGCAAAATAAGGGGGCTGGAGGACGTTTTGAATAGCGAAAGGCTTTAAGGGCGTCTGCTCTTTGTAGCGGAATAAGTCTTTGACATGCAGTGTACCGATAATGTGATCGGTGTCGCCTTCGTAAACAGGGAATCGTGAGAAGCGCTGTTCTTTCATAGTTTGGCTGATTTCTTCCAAAGTCTGATTGCTTGAAATAACAACCAAATCTTTTAATGGGACCATAATATCAGCGACAAATTTGTTGTTGAATTCAAATACGTTGGTGATTAAGAGCTGTTCCATCTCTTGAATACTGCCGGTTCTCATTCCTTTTGCCAACAGCATACGGATTTCTTCTTCGACCTCTGCCTCTTCTTTTTTATGAAGATCGACCCTGAAAAAGTGGAGGATTTTATTGGTTGACCACGATAATAGCATGACGAATGGCGCAGCGGCTTTGGACAAAAAATAAAGCGGCCAGATCGCTTTCATGGAGACAGTTTCTGCCCGTTGCATCGCAAGGCGTTTCGGCACCAATTCGCCGAAAACCAATGTGAAATATGACAACACAAGAGTGATGCCGATCAAAGAAACCGTTTCAAGCAATTGGAGGTTTCCGGGCACCCCTAAACTATGGAGCCATATCGACATATCGCTTGAATAACTATCGGCGGCTAATGCACTTGCCATAAAGCCGGCAAACGTAATCCCTATCTGGATAGTGGCAAAAAAACGGCTTGGGTCGGACAAGAGTTTAGCAATCATGCTTGCTCTGAGGTTGCCTTCAGTAGCCATTTTCTTGACCTTATTGTCATTCAATGAAATCAATGCGATTTCAGAAGCGGCAAAAAATGCATTTAATAAAATCAAGACTATTAGTATTGCCAGTTCGATCCCCATGAGGTCATCTCCTTGCAACTGGAATTATAGTATTCCATTCCCGATTTTAAACAACTTCAAAAATCAATCGGGTTGTTTCTGAAATAGTTATGTGAATACGCTATGTATTTTAAAGGAAATTTTCTATCGCAGTTTTATTTGTTGGATTGAAAAAAGGCAGCCGGTTCGGCTGCCTTTCACCATTCATCTTGATTTATTGAATATCAACGCTTCTTAAAAATTTTTGCGCTCTTTGACTAGGTCGATAGCGGTGATGGCCATGCTGCTCAATTGTTCAACTTCAGCAACATTGTGTTTGTCGCGATCTACTCTAGTCGAAATTTTTGTCGTAATCGCGTGCACCGATGCATTCAAATCAATGACCGAATTTTTAATGCCTTTTGCAGCATCCACTGTATAACTGATTTTTTCGGATTTCTTGTTCATGTCTTCTTTTAATTCATTGGCGTGATGCTGCAAGCTTGTCGTTTCTAAGTTCAACTTGTCCATCCGCTCTTTTAAACTTTTCGTGGAGTCTTTGATTTCATTCATCGGTTCTTTCATTCCTTTAACCAGAAGAAGAGCGCCGATGCCTGCTATGATCAATCCCAATACGACAAGTCCTAATGCTATGTACAACCAAATGACTGTATCCATTTTATTTTCCTCCTCCGAATGATTGACGTGTTGAATATGCTATACCCGTTTTGTCCATCAATTTAACATGGATGCTCGGGGATTATTTCTTATGCTGTTTTTTCTCGATGGCGACAAGAAAAGGGGGGGAATGCAGCTGATTAATAAATTCATACTTCATCACGTCATAGGAAACTTGTGGCAAATTGCGAGTGAATTCCATCACGGCATCTCGTTCTTCACTGCCGCCTTCGTGGCCGGAATAAATGACGATTAGTACAAGCCCATTTTCTTTTAATAATTCCAAACACTGCTCAATGGCCTGTAAGGTGCTATCCGATTTCGTAATGATGCGATGGTCGCCTTTCGGCAAATAGCCCAGATTAAAAACCGCAGCGGAGATCGGTTCTCGGACATGTTTTGAAATTTCTGCATGGCTAGCGTGAACCAATTCGACGTTTGAAAACTCCTCAACTCGCTGTCGCGTCGCTTCAATCGCTTCATGTTGGATGTCGAACGCGTAAACTTTTCCAGCGGGACCGGTTAGTTTCGCTAGGAAATAGGTGTCGTGTCCGTTGCCGGCTGTGGCGTCAATTGTGTGATCACCAGCTGACACTATTTGTTCTAATAAGGTTTTAGTAAATGACAGGACGCGCTGCAATGTCATGCTTTCACACTCTCTTCGTAAAGTTTTCCTTGCCAGCTGCCTCGTTCAGCAAGTTCGGCATCAATGCCGTTTAACACATCCCATTTATTGACGCTCCACATCGGACCGATCATCAAATCAATCGGACCATCTCCTGTGATGCGCTGGACCACCATTTCAGGCGGCAACACCTCTAATTGGTCAGCAACCAATTTGATGTATTCCTCTTTGCCGAGAAACTCGACCATGCCTTTTTCGTATTGTTTGACCATCGGTGTGCCTTTAAGCAAATGAAGCAAATGAATCTTAATTCCTTGCACATCTAGCTTGGCGACTTCACGAGCGGTTTCCATCATCATGTCCCGGTCTTCGAGCGGCAAACCATTGATGATATGTGTACAAACGCGGATGCCGTGTTTTCGCAGCTTTTCAACGCCTTCCACGTAAAGCGAAAAGTCATGTGCCCGGTTGACGAGCAGTGCGGTCCTTTCATGGATGGTTTGCAATCCGAGCTCGACCCAAAGATAGGTGCGTTCATTTAATTCTGCTAAATATTCGACAACGTCATCAGGCAGGCAGTCGGGACGGGTCGCAATGCTTAAACCGATTACATTGTCCTGCGCCAAAGCAGCTTCGAACTTTTCTTTGATTACTTCAATGGGGGCATGCGTATTCGTATAAGCTTGAAAATAAGCCATGTATTTTGCGTCTTTCCATTTACGATGCATCTTTGTTTTTACTTTTTCAAACTGCACATCAATCGAGTCGACACGGTCCCCGGCAAAATCTCCAGAACCGGCTGCACTGCAAAATGTGCAGCCGCCAAAAGCTACCGTACCGTCGCGATTTGGGCAATCAAAACCCGCATCCAACGCAATTTTCATAACTTTAAAACCGAAATGGTCCCGCAAATGACGGTTCCATGTATAATAGCGTTTGCCATCGGAAGAAAAGGGCAAAAGGTCATTCATCATCTAACAACTCCTCTGCAGATATTGTAGCATGGCTGGAAAAGACGCGACAATTGCTTATCGCTTTCCCTTCGAATCCCATTCCTTAGATATTGCGTTTTAAGGAGGAGTTTGTTTAAATTAAAAAGGAAAGCGCTTTAATTTAAATAATTCTGTACATAGACGAATGGAGGCCACTTGAAATGAAACCGATATATGGATCTGCGAAAGAAGCAGTTGATCAAATTCAAGACGGCGCGACAATCATGGTCGGCGGTTTTGGATTGGTAGGAATCCCTGAGCAATTGATTTTAGCGTTAGTGGATAAAGGAGTAAAAGATCTTACAGTCATTTCCAATAACTGTGGTGTAGATGAATGGGGTCTTGGCCTTTTATTGAAAAATAAACAAATCAAGAAAATGATCGGCTCGTACGTGGGTGAAAACAAAGAATTCGAACGCCAAGTGTTGTCAGGGGAAATCGAAGTTGAATTGACGCCGCAAGGGACATTAGCTGAGAAAATGCGCGCAGGCGGAGCTGGAATTCCAGCATTTTTCACACCAGCTGGAGTCGGAACGATGATTGCTGAAGGCAAAGAAATCCGTGAATTTGACGGCAAAGAATATGTTCTTGAGCATGCATTAAAAGCGGATTTCGCATTGGTTCGCGCACTGAAAGCCGATAAAATGGGGAATCTTGTGTACAACAAAACGGCACAGAACTTCAACCCGTTAGCTGCGGCTGCAGGGAAGATTACGATTGCTGAAGTGGAAGAAATCGTGGAGACGGGCGACATCGATCCGAATCACGTTCAAACACCGAGCATTTATGTACAAGGCTTGCTGCAAGCTAAACAAGAAAAACGAATTGAACGCCTGACAACTCAATCGGTTTAAGAAAGGACGGGAAGACTGTGGATAAGAATTTAGTGAGAGAACGCATTGCCCGCCGCGCGGAGCAGGAAATCAAAGACGGAGATTATGTCAATTTGGGAATCGGCATGCCGACATTGGTTGCCAATTTCATTTCAGACAATAAAAGCGTCGTGCTGCAATCAGAAAACGGATTGCTCGGAATCGGACCATACCCGACCGAAGACAATGTCGATCCTGATTTGATCAACGCCGGGAAAGAAACTGTAACGGCCATTCCGGGCGCAGCTTATTTCACAAGTGCAGAATCGTTTGCGATGATTCGCGGCGGTCATATCGATGTCGCGATTTTGGGTGGCATGGAAGTAGCTGAGAACGGCGACTTGGCAAACTGGATGATTCCAGGGAAGATGATCAAAGGCATGGGCGGCGCGATGGATTTGGTGCATGGCGCGAAGAAAGTCATTGTCATCATGGACCATGTGGCAAAAGACGGTTCCTCTAAGATTAAAAAACAATGCGACTTGCCGCTAACAGGCAAAGGCGTCGTCAATAAAATCATTACAGAACGTGCTGTTATCGAAGTGACGGAAAATGGACTTGTGCTGATCGAAGTGTTTGAAGGCTTTACAGTCCAAGACATCATCGACTCGACTGACGCACCGTTGAATACAGATAACGTGAAAGTATCGTAAGCTATTGCCAAAAAACGGCGCTTCCGCTAAAATGAACTTCAATAGCTATTGACAGTGAAGAGGAATAGTAATTTGTTTTTGTCTCAAGAGAGCCGGCGGCAGGTGTGAGCCGGTGTCAAAAACAAGTGAACTCGCCTTAGAGTCTGTGCAGCCGAAACCAAGTAGGCCGCACCGTTTTCCGCGTTAAGGAATCAAGTTGAGCGGGCAACCGCTAATTTGGGTGGCACCGCGGGAAAACTCCCGTCCCTTATTCCAAGGGACGGGAGTTTTTATTTTTGGGCCGCGTTGCCACAGCTTGGTATTGGAACAGCGCAGGCTGTTTCCGTTTTTAAATCGAGGAGGAACTGGACATGACATTCAAGCACAAGGAAATCGAGAAAAAATGGCAAAAGCATTGGGAACAAAACAAAACATTTAAATTGGAGACGGATTTCTCCAAACCGAAGTTCTACGCATTGGATATGTTCCCTTATCCATCAGGAGCCGGTTTACACGTTGGGCATCCGGAAGGCTACACAGCAACCGATATTTTGAGCCGCCAAAAACGCATGCAAGGTTATAACGTTTTGCATCCGATGGGGTGGGACGCATTCGGATTGCCTGCTGAGCAATACGCGTTGGATACGGGCAATGACCCAGCGGAATTCACAGCGAAAAACATTGCAACGTTCAAACGTCAAATTCAAGAACTTGGCTTCTCATATGATTGGGACCGCGAAGTAAATACGACAGATCCGAAATACTATAAATGGACGCAATGGATTTTCATTCAACTGTACAATAAAGGCTTGGCGTACGTAGACGAAGTAGCGGTTAACTGGTGTCCAGCGCTTGGCACAGTGCTTGCGAACGAAGAAGTCATCGATGGCCTTTCCGAGCGCGGCGGCCATCCGGTTGAACGCCGCCCAATGCGTCAATGGGTATTGCGCATTACAGAATACGCAGACCGCTTGCTTGAAGATTTGAATGATTTGGATTGGCCGGAAAGCTTAAAAGATATGCAGCGCAACTGGATTGGAAAATCCGAAGGTGCTGAACTTGAATTTAAAGTGGACGGCACAGAGCATTCGTTCCGCGCATTTACGACGCGTCCAGATACCATTTTTGGTGCAACCTACGCAGTATTGGCGCCAGAGCATAAATTGGTGGCTTCCATTACAGAAGCGGGACAAAAAGAAGCCGTGGAAAAATACATTGATGACGTGAAAACGAAGAGCGACTTGGAGCGTACAGATTTGGCGAAATCGAAATCAGGCGTCTTTACGGGAGCTTATGCGGTCAACCCGGTGAGCGGTGAAAAAATGCCGATCTGGATTGCCGATTATGTGTTAGCGACATATGGCACAGGCGCAATCATGGCCGTTCCCGCACACGACGAACGCGATTACGAATTTGCGAAGCAATTTGATTTGCCAATCGTTGAAGTGGTATCAGGTGGAGATATTTCAACAGAAGCTTATGCAGGAGACGGAGAATTAATTAACTCGGACTTTTTGAATGGTTTGAACAAAAAAGAAGCAATTGCAAAAGCAATTGCTTGGCTTGAAGAGCGCGGTGCAGGCGAGAAGAAAATCACGTATCGTTTGCGCGACTGGTTGTTCAGCCGCCAACGCTACTGGGGAGAGCCGATTCCGATCATCCACTGGGAAGACGGCACAATGTCGCCAGTTGATGAAAAAGACTTGCCATTGATGCTGCCGGTAACGAAAGACATCAAACCGAGTGGCACGGGTGAATCACCGCTTGCTAATATTACGGAATGGGTCAATGTCGTGCATCCGGAAACGGGCATGAAAGGCCGTCGCGAAACGAACACAATGCCGCAATGGGCAGGAAGCTGCTGGTATTATTTACGCTATATCGATCCAACCAACGAAGAAGCATTGGCGGATCCGGAATTATTGAAACATTGGTTGCCGGTTGATGTGTATATCGGCGGTGCGGAACACGCGGTATTGCATTTATTGTACGCGCGCTTCTGGCATAAAGTGTTGTACGACATTGGTGTCGTTTCAACAAAAGAACCGTTCCAGAAATTGTTCAACCAAGGGATGATTCTTGGCGAAGGCAATGAAAAAATGTCGAAGTCAAAAGGCAATGTCGTCAACCCGGACCAAATCATCGAGAGCCATGGTGCGGATACGCTGCGCTTATACGAAATGTTCATGGGGCCGCTTGAAGCATCAATCGCTTGGTCGACAAACGGCTTGGACGGCGCACGTCGATTCCTTGACCGTGTATGGCGTTTATTGATCGAAGAAGGCAGCTTGAGTTCGAAAATCACGGACACTAACGACGGCAAACTGGAAAAAGTCTATCACCAGACCGTTAAAAAAGTGACCGAGGATTTCGAAGGCCTGCGCTTCAATACCGCCATTTCGCAAATGATGGTGTTCATCAATGAAGGCTATAAAGTCGATTCGATTCCGAAAGAATACGTTGAAGGCTTTGTGAAATTATTGTCGCCAATCGCACCGCACGTAGCTGAAGAGCTGTGGGAGAAATTGGGCAACACTGAAACGATCACGTATGCTGCTTGGCCTGAATTCGATGAATCGAAAATGATTGAAGACGAAGTCGAAGTCGTTGTTCAAGTGAACGGCAAAGTGCGCACGAAAATCGTTGTCGCAAAAGACAGCACAAAAGAAGAATTGGAAGCGGCAGCGCTTGCTGATGAAGCGATTCAGAAGGCTGCGGAAGGCAAACAAATCCGCAAAGTGATCGCGATTCCTGGGAAATTGGTCAACGTCGTTATTTCGTAACATAGAGAAGAGCCTGTCCATCGATGGACAGGCTCTTTTTGTGTTTCTGCAAACAAAGTCGGGCATTGCGCAAACAAACTCAAGTATTGCGCAAACAAAAAAGCCGCTCCTGCAAACAAACTCATGCATCCCGCAAACAAATTGACTCATCCCGCAAGCAACCGCGTTTATTCCGCAAACAAACAAAAAATCGGCATCTTTTTACGCGCAAATTCAGTCCTATTAGAAAAGCCGCCCGCAAAAGCGGACGGCTGATTAAAAATTTATAATGTTTTTGCAAACGCGGCAGCGCTTTGGCCAGCGACATTGCCTGTTACTAAAGCGGATGTGATGTTATAGCCTCCGGTGTAGCCGTGAATATCAAGGATTTCACCACAGAAATAAAGTCCCGGCTTTTTGCGTGAAGCCATCGTCTTGGGTTCGATCTCCTTGATGGAAACGCCGCCTCCGGTAACGAAGGCTTTTTCAATCGATTGGCTGCCGTTGACGAACATCGAGAAAGCGGTCAATTGCTGGGCAAGAACGCGTACTTTATCGCTCGAAAGTTCCGCTCCGACCGCTTGAGGATCGATGCCCGCGCGTTCGAGTAGGAATAGGAGCCAGCGTTCTTGCGTAATGCTTTTCCAAACATTTTTAACAGCTTTTTTCGGCTCGTCTTTCATCATTTTAACGAGTATTTGGAACATCGATTCGGCGTTTTCGCCGGGCACAGTATTGATACGCATTTCTACCGGTTCTCCGCCGTTTTTCTTCATTTCTTTGACAACGTATTGGCTGCAGCGCAAAACAGCTGGGCCACTGAGGCCGAAGTGGGTGAATAACATATCCATTTGGTGGGTAACCAAGAGCTTGCCTTTTTTATTGAGCACGGAAACAGCGGCGTCGCGCAGAGCGAGACCTTGCAATTCGCGGCTCGTGATAAATGGCTCTTTCGACAAGAGCGGCACTTCTGTCGGATACAAATCGGTGACGGTGTGTCCCGCTTTTTCTGCCCACGGATAGCCGTCGCCGGTCGAACCGGTTTGAGGCACCGCTTTTCCGCCGACTGCAACGACAATGGCTTTCGCCGTAAACTCTTCGCCGGAATGCAAACGAACGCCGGTGATTTTTTCGTCGGTCATCAATAATTTTTTAACCGGCGAATCGAGCATCACTTTGACGTTCAATCGGTCCATTTCATTGAACATCGCTTCCGCAACATCTTGCGCCCGGTTTGACACCGGGAACATGCGGCCGTGATCTTCTTCTTTCAATGCCACACCAAGTCCTTCAAAGAAATTGATGATGTCTTCGTTATTGAACACTGAAAACGGGCTGTATAGGAATCGGCCGTTACCGGGAATGTGCTTCACGATTTCTTCTAACGGCAGGCGATTTGTGACATTACAGCGTCCGCCGCCGGAGATGATTAGTTTCTTGCCAAGCTTTTTGCCTTTTTCAATCAATAAAACCTGTTGCCCTTTTGAAGCCGCAGCGATCGATGCCATCAAACCTGATGGACCGCCGCCGATGATAATTACGTCATACATAATTTAAGAACTCGCTTTCGTTTTTATTAGTGTACAGATTCCAGTGCCTAGCTCCTCGGTCTTAAGCCCTTCCAGCTGTGCGGCAAATAACGCCACTTTACTGTTCTGTCTTAATCCTCCCGTAGCTGAACAGGCGCATCCGCTTTTCTCAAGTATACACGATGCGGTAAAACTCGTTGAGTAATTTAGTTTATAGGTGTAAACTATCGTGTAGATTGTTTTTTTATCATTTCATGTCAGGAAGTGCAAAATGTCAACATTAATCAAAGGAACCGCCATTTTAACAATGGGGTTATTCTTGTCCAAAGTCCTTGGAATCATTTACGTTATCCCGTTTTATGGCATGGTGGGGAAAGAGAATATCGGCCTCTATCAATATGCATACATCCCGTATAATTTAATGCTATCGCTGGCAATTTCGGGTGCGCCAATCGCGTTTTCCAAATTCGTCGCGAAATACAATTCGCTCGGTGATTACGAAACCGGTCGTAGGTTATTGAAATCCGGATTGACGATGATGTTGATCACTGGTTTCGTGTCATTTCTCATGTTGTACTTTTTCGCTGGACCATTAGCGGAACTGACAATAGATGAAAATGAAAAGATTCATTCTGTCCAAGACGTCAAAGAAGTGATTCAATGGGTATCTTTTGCATTGATTGTTGTTCCGTTCATGAGTTTGATGCGCGGCTTTTTCCAAGGCTATAACTTCATGATGCCGACTGCTGTATCGCAGCTGGTCGAACAAATTGTGCGCATCATTTTCTTGCTTGCTGGTGCTTACGCGGTTTTGAACATTTTCGGGGGCTCTGCCCGGACGGCTGTGGAAGTTGCTGTATTGTCTGCGTTTGTCGGGGCGCTTGGCGGCGTCTTGGTGCTGTTCTATTATTGGAAAAAGAAAAAAGGCGAGTACAATGAATTACGCGCCAGTTCAGTCGAATCATACGATGTCAACTTAGGTGATATGTACAAAGAAATTATCATCTATGCAATTCCCGTTGTGTTTCTCGGTATCGCCAACCCATTGTTCCAGTTTGTTGATATGTTGACATTCAACCGTGCGATGGGCGATACAGCAAATGCTGCTTCTTCAGGCATTTACTTGAGTATTTTAAATTTCACGGCGCATAAACTGGTGATGATTCCAGTAATGCTAGCTACAGGTTTCTCAATGGCGCTTATTCCGCTCATTACTCGTTATTTTACAAAAGGGGAATTCGATCAAGTCAACCGAACCCTCGACAAAACGTTTCAAGTTTTGCTGTTTTTGACATTGCCAGCGGTTGTCGGTATGACTTTGCTTTCGGATGAGCTTTACCATATTTTCTATGAGATAAGCGACGCCGGTTCTGAAATTCTGGCTCATTATTTACCGGTAGCGATTCTTTTCGCATTGTTCCCGGTTACTGCTTCTATTCTGCAAGGGATCAACAAACAAAAATGGATTATATTAAATCTCTTGGTCGGCTTATTGCTGAAATTGGCATTGAACATTCCGCTGATCAAGCTTTTTGAAACAGATGGTGCGATTGCCGCGACGATTATCGGTTACGTTGTAGCTATCGGTATGAACCTCGCTGTCATCAAAGTGACGTTGAATTACCAATCAGATATGGTGCTGCGCCGCTTATTCCTGATCACCTTGATGAGTGCTGCGATGGCAGGTGCTGGATTCGCTACTCTTGCTGTTCTCGACTTATTCCTTAGCATGGATACGAAGTTTCACTCGATCGCCCGCATCTTGATCGTTGGCGCGATTGGCGGCGCAGTTTACGGCTTCCTAGGTTTGAAGACCGGCATTGCACAAAAGCTGCTAGGTGAACGATTGACGAAATATACGAAGAAATTTGGTTTTTAGGAGGTCCCTATGCGCATAGATAAGTTTTTATCGAATATGGGCTATGGCTCACGCAAAGAAGTGAAGATTTTATTGAAATCGAAAGCGGTGGAAGTGAACGGCGAAACCGTGAGAGACCCGAAAGTCCACGTCGATGAGAAGAATGACGAAGTGGCAGTTGGCGGTGAACTGGTCGAATACACCGAATTCATCTACTTGCTGATGAATAAACCGCCGGGTTATATTTCGGCGACAGAAGACAAATACGATGAAACGGTCATCGATTTGTTGGGTGAAGGCGAGCAATTATTTGAACCGTTTCCGGTCGGTCGACTCGATAAAGATACCGAAGGGTTGCTGTTGTTAACAAATGACGGCAAGTTGGCGCATGAGTTGCTGTCGCCGAAAAAGCACGTCGACAAACGTTATTTCGCGAAAATTGAAGGCGTTGTGACAGATGAAGACGGAGAAGCGTTTAATCGGGGTGTCATGCTTGATGATGGCTATGTGACCAAGCCAGCACAGCTCCACATCCTGCACAGTGGACCACAATCAGAAATCGAATTGACGATCACGGAAGGGAAGTTCCATCAAGTCAAGCGCATGTTTCAAAGCGTCGACAAGGAGGTCGTGTATTTGAAGCGACTGTCGATGGGTGCGCTGGAACTTGACCCGGAACTCCAGCTTGGCGAATACCGCCATTTAACAGAAGAAGAATTAGACTCATTGAAAACAAGAAAATGACCGCATAAGCTGCGGTCATTTTCTTTGTTTTCAAGATTTTTCTAGGATGTCAGTTTGACCTTTTTTTGCGTCGTAGTCCATTTGCCTCGAATTGGGCTTTCTACCAAGTCGTTAAAGGCTAACACATTCAAATCTCTTTGAATGGTGCGAGGAGTGATGCCGAATTCATCGACAAGATCTTGCGTAGTTACAGTCCCATTTTCCAGGATGTACTTATACATATCTTTAATACGAATTAGCATCCGATCAGTTGTTGGTTTCAAAGAGAGAACCACTCCTTCATCTTTATTCCAATTGGCAAAGACAAGCGGACGAAGCGCCGAGTGAGCCCCGGCTTATTTGAAATTTGCGCCAACGACATCCCCTTTTCTTAAAAAGTATGCCAGATGCATTTATCTGACAATTTAATTATAGCTAATTATGGAGAAGATATCTATATATTTTACTTATACTTAACAGAATATATATTATTTTCACAAAGCATTTTCTAAAAAATTAGCTTGAAGTTCTTTAATTTATCTGTAAAAGGTGTACAATAGCGATAACAAAACGGTCAACTTAATCAATACATGCAAGTATGATACAGGAGTGTGATTTATGGATTGGCAACAAGAAGTGGAAAAGCGCAAAGACAGT